>JANMMR010000612.1:0-3492 GCA_031373455.1 Rhodoferax sp. | reverse complement strand
CGCCAACCGTGCTGTGCACGCCGATGACGCCTCCCATCAACTCGACCAGGCGCTTGCAAACCACCAGGCCAATGCCGGTGCCTTCCTGCCCGCCTTCCTCCTGTCCCAGCCGGTTGAATGGCTGAAACAGATGGCCCAATTGTTCGCTCGACAGGCCCTCGCCGGTGTCCTGGACTTCAAAGCGCAGGACCCCCGTCGCTTTTAGAAAACAGGTCACGACGACAGAACCGTTGTCGCGGTTGTATTTGATTGCGTTGGAGAGCAGGTTGATGATCACCTGTTTCACCCGGGTCCGGTCGGCAAGGACAAAATAGGCTTGTTCGAGCTTGGGGAAAGTCACCTGGATGCCGCGTTTGAGCGCCTGCGGCTCGATGATGGCCTGGCATTCCAGCAAGACGTCAGCCAGCCCGGTCGGTTCCTTTGACATGGACAGTTTGCCGGATTCGATCAGGGCCAGATCAAGCACTTCATTGATCAAGGTCAGCAGGTACCAGCCGGCTTGCAGAATCTGCCCGATGCCGCGCTTCTGTCTTGCGGTAGGCTCGGGCAAATCGGTTTCCATGAGTTGGGCAAAACCCAGGATTGCGTTCAGGGGCGTGCGCAACTCGTGGCTCATGCTGGAGAGGAAGTCAGACTTGGCCAGGTTGGCCTTTTCAGCGGCGAATTTGGCGATCTCAAGATCAACATTGTTTTGCTGGAGCACCAGGTCCAGGCGCTTGCGTTCGGTGATATCGCGCGCGGCGGCAAACACACCCTGCAGCTTGCGGTCGCGGTCGTGAAACGTGGTGGCGTTGTACGACACCACTGTCTCAGTGCCGTCCCTCGCGCGGGCGGTGAGTTCGTAGTCAGTCACCTTGTTTTCGTTCAACACGCGGTTGATGCCGGCTTCGGCGCGCTGGGGGTCGGTGAAGTAGTTCTTGAACGGCGCGCCAATCAGCTCGTCGCGGGTGCAGCCGGTGAGGGCTTCCATTTGCTTGTTGACATCCGTGATGATGCCCGATGGATCGGTCGTCATCAGCGCGTCAATGTTGGATTCGATCAGCGAGCGGGTGTAGAACTGCTGGTCCCGCAGGCGCTGGTCGAGTTTTTGCTGCTCCGCTTCAACCTGCTTGCGCGCCGTATTGTCGGTGCCGATCAACAGGTATCCAATGATGGCGCCGTGGTCGTCACGCAGCGCCGTCACCGAAACCACCGCCGGGAAGCGGCTGCCATCCTTGCGGATATAGGTCAGCTCGTAAATGTCTTCAATGCCGCGCGAGGCCTTGAACACCAGGGCCTCAAAACCCGGCGTGATCGGGGTCTCCAGCTCGATGCTCAGGGCTTTGGCGCGCGTCACCACTTCCTGCGGATCGGAGATGTCGGCCGGGGTTATTTTGTTCACGACATCGGCGGCGTCGTAACCCAACATGCGCTCGGCGCCCACGTTGAAGATCTGGATCACGCCCCTGGCGTCCGTGGCAATGCTGGAGAAGTTGGCGCTGTTGAATATGGCGTCTTGCAACGCCCCGGTTTTGAGCAGGGCCTCTTCGTGCCGCGCCTCTGTCAATTGATCCAGCCAGGCTGGATGGGAAACTGGAGCAGGATTCTCGGCGGGTTTTGGCATGGCTGATCTCATGATGCTCGAGAATATTGGTTGGGGAGACAAGTGCGTCGCCTGCAAATCTCTCAAGCCATGTTGGAGCCTTTATCGGCTGGCGTCTGTACGTTACCGCACACATGCTCCAAAGGCGCAGGGCTGCCCCAAAAGGCCGCCGACGGCGCCAATGCCGTTTGCCCAGACGGGTCAATACGCCATCAGGTGCGTCCCTTCGGGGTTCGGCAATGGCCGGGGCTGGCCGTTTTCGTCAATGGCCACGTAGGTGAGGGAGGCTTCGGTCACCTTCACATAGATGCGCTGCGCCCGGATACGCTCGGCGTAGACCTCGACCTTCACCGTGATCGATGTGCGCCCGACTTTTTCCACGCTGCTGAAGAACGACAACAGGTCGCCCACCCGCACCGGTTGCTTGAAAATGAACTGGTTGACAGCCACCGTTGCCATGCGCCCGTGGGTGTAACGCGCCGGCACCACCGAACCCGCCAGGTCAACCTGCGCCATGACCCAGCCGCCAAAGATGTCGCCATTGGCGTTGCAGTCGCCGGGCAGGGGAATCACCTTGAGCACCAGTTCCTTGTCAATGGGCAACTGAACGTCGGCCGACGCCGCCCGGGCGCCCAGGCTTGCCAGCGCGCTGGCGCCCGCACGGCTGTCTGCACTTGAATCGCTCGACATAGGCACAATCCTCTCTTTGCTGGCACTTTGCCGCTGACACACTTTGCCGCACCTTGCGGCCCAATAGATTCTCCACGATGCGCCCACACGGTCAAATTGCAGCTCCAGCCCCCGTTGAGGTGTCTCAAAAACCGGCCGGTGGCCAAGCCGCCCAGCGCTCGGACTGGTCCACGCTGTCGCGCCTTTTTCCCTACCTGTGGGTTTACAAATGGCGCGTGCTGGCGGCGCTGGCGTTCATGGTCGGCGCCAAGCTGGCCAACGTGGGTGTGCCCCTGTTGTTGAAGAACCTGGTGGATTCGATGAGCCCCAATGGCGGCCTCGTCACCGGCAGCATCGACGTGAAAACCCTGGTGGTGGTGCCCGTGGCGCTGTTGATCGGTTATGGCGCTCTGCGCCTCTCCACCTCGCTCTTCACCGAACTGCGCGAACTGGTGTTTGCCAAGGCGACCGAAGGCGCGGCGCGTTCCATCTCGCTGCAGGTGTTTCGCCACCTGCACGCGATGAGCCTGCGTTTCCATCTGGAGCGCCAGACCGGCGGCATGACGCGCGACATCGAGCGCGGCACGCGGGGCGTGCATTCGCTCATCAGTTATTCGCTGTACAGCATCATTCCCACGCTGATAGAAGTAGGCCTGGTGCTCAGCATTCTGGCGGTCAAGTTTGACGTCTGGTTTGCCTGGATCACCTTGATTGCGCTGACCTGCTACATCACCTTTACCGTCACCGTGACGGAATGGCGCACGCAGTTTCGCAAGAAGATGAATGAGCTGGACTCAACCGCGCACAGCCGCGCGATTGACTCGCTGCTGAATTACGAAACCGTCAAATACTTCAACAATGAAGAATTCGAGGCCAAGCGCTACGATGAAAATCTGGAGAAATACAGACGTGCCGCCGTCAAGAGCCAGACGACATTGAGCCTGCTCAACACCGGGCAGCAGCTCATCATCGCCGTGGCCTTGGACGCCATGCTGTGGCGTGCGACCCAGGGTGTGGTGGATGGCCGCATGACGCTGGGCGATCTGGTGATGGTCAACGCCTTCATGATTCAGCTCTACATCCCCTTAAATTTTCTGGGTGTGATCTACCGCGAGATCAAACAGAGCCTGACCGACCTGGAGAAGATGTTCACGCTGATGGAGCGCGAGCGCGAGATTGCGGATGTGCCCGGTGCCATGGCGCTAAATGTCGGCTCGTCCAGCGCAGTGGCGTTTGAGAAC
>JANMMR010000566.1:0-4095 GCA_031373455.1 Rhodoferax sp. | reverse complement strand
AATCCTGCCGCACCGGCGGCGTTTTCAATCGGCACGGCAAAACCAATGCCGATGAAGGTGCGCTGCTCGTTGGGGTTGAGGATGGCCGTGACGATGCCGACCACCTGGCCGTCCATGGTGACCAGGGGCCCGCCGGAATTGCCCGGGTTGGCGGCGGCGTCGAACTGGATCAGATTGGTCATTTCCTGCTTGCCTTCGGGCGAGCGGAACGAGCGCTTCAGCCCAGACACCACGCCGGCCGAGGTGGATGGCCCGATGCCAAATGGGAATCCGACCGCCACGACGTGGTCACCGGGTTTCAAATCGCCGGTGGAGCGCATGGTGGCGGCGATCATGTCGTCGGGGATGGTTTTGGCCTGCAACACGGCCAGGTCGTCTTCAGGTTTCACGCTTTTGATGGTGGCGGTGGTTTCAAGCCCGTCAGAAAACATCACCTTGATGGTTTGCGCGCCTTGCACCACGTGCAGATTGGTCAGGATGATGCCTTTGTCCACTATGACCACGCCGGTGCCCACGCCGTGTTCGATGTCGGCGTCGCCATCCGCATTTTTCACAAAACCCATCACGCGCACGACCGACGGGGCAATGGCTTCAGCCGCCCGTGCCGCTTGGGACGGCAAATCGGCCGTTTCAAGGGTTTTGAGGACGGCGTTGTCGATGATTTCCTGGGTCAGTTTGGGCGCGCCCGGACGCAGCTGGATGGCAATGCTTGCCGCCAGCATCAAGCCCAGCAGCAAAATGGCGGCCCACAGGAAACGGGGGTCCAGCATCGACATGCCACGAACCGATTGAACCCGGGCTTTGACACGCTGACGCAGCGGCGGGCGCTCTATTGCCGCAGGCACGTCGAGACTCGCCAACTTGACCGAGCTGCTGTAAAAAGCGGATCTGCGCATGGTGTCACCTGGCCCGAGGGGCAAACGAGGGGTTTCAATGGAACGCCAGCACTACGGTATCACGGTTCAGCGCTTTTTGCTTTAGGGGCATTGCCAAAACAGTCGGGTTTCCTGTCCGGATTCGCGGGCCCGTTCAGTTGCCTGTGTTATTTTCCAGCCCATGACAACGTGGATTGATACGCATTGCCACCTTGATGCCAAGGAGTTTGAAGCTGCGGTCGGCGCAGTGCGTGCGCGCGCAGTGTCTGCCGGGGTGGCGCATTGCGTGATCCCGGCCGTTCACCCGGCCAATTTCAGTGCCGTGCGGCAACTGGCCCATGACGGCGCGGGCAGTTATGCCGTGGGCATCCACCCACTGTATGTCAAAGACGCGCAGGAGTCGGATTTGGCGTTGCTGGAGGGAGAGTTGAACCGCTGCGTAGGCGACGCCCGCCTGGTGGCCGTTGGCGAAATCGGCCTGGACTTTTTTGTGCCGGAATTGTGCGAAAGCCCCTGGCGCGAAAAACAGGAGCATTTTTACCGCGCGCAGTTGAAACTGGCACGTTTATTTGATTTGCCCGTGATCCTGCACGTGCGCCGGTCGGCCGACCGTTTGTTGAAACACCTGCGCGAGTTGCGCAATGTGGACCCCTCAAAAACAGCGTGGAGCGGCATCGCCCATGCCTTCAACGGCAGTGACGTTCAGGCCAATGCGTTCATCAATTTGGGATTCAAACTGGGGTTTGGCGGCGCGGTGACGTTTGAGCGTGCCTTGCAATTGCGTCGCCTTGCCAGCCAGTTGCCTCTTGACGCCATCGTGCTCGAGACCGACGCACCCGACATGGCGCCCAAATGGTTGTACAAGACCGCAGAAGAACGGCGCAGCGGCCAGCTGCAAATCCCCAATGAGCCGGGCCAATTGCCGCAAATTGCCCAGGTGGTGGCGGACCTGCGGAATATTCCGCTTGCTGCGCTGGCGGCTGCGTCAACGGCGAATGCCATCGCCGCCCTGCCGCGCTTGGGTGCGTTGCTCCCAACAGCCTGACTCAACGGGTACGCGGAGCCACAGGTGTTTCGGGCGTCGGGTATCCGGCAGAGCCAAACACACTGACCACGGCCTTGTGGGCGTCGAAATAGACTTGCCAGTAGTGGTCCGTGTGGGCATACGGCCGCACACACAACAATGGTCCCTCGGGCGTGAACTGCAGTATTTCCACCTCCGGCGCCGGGCTGGCAACCACGTTGGGGATAGCCGAAATCGCCGCTTTCAGCCGGGCGATAGCGTCCAGCGGGTCAACGCTGTTGTCGATTTTGGCGGTGCAGTCGACGCGCCGCGCCGGCAAGGTGCTGAAATTCTGGATGACGCCGGAGAAAACGGTGTTGTTGCCGACGATGGTGGTGACGTTGTCGCCGGTGATCAATGTGGTGCCAAAGAGCCCGAGCTCTTTCACGGACCCGGTAACACCACCAGCGGTTACCCAGTCGCCAACCTTGTAAGGCCGCAAAACCTGCATGAAGACCCCGGCGGCAAAGTGCGTCAGCAGGCCGCCCCAGGCGGTGCCAATGGCCAGCCCGGCGCCGGCAAGCAAAGCGGCAAAAGAGGTGGTCTTGACGCCAAAAATGTCCAGGATCGCCAGGATCAGCACAATATTGAGGATCACCGAAATGATGGACGTCAAATAGTTGGCAAGCGTCTGGTCGATCTTGCCGCCCCGCTGAAACGCCACACTCATAAGCCGCAGGGCCATGCCGACCAGCCAGCGGCCGACGATCCAGGCGGCGAGCGCGCCCAATACCTTGAGCCCAAAGTCGGCGCCCTGGGTGGTCAGAAAAATCCAGATCGAATCAATGTTCATGGGGTCCCTCGCTGCGGCTTTTGAGCCTGATCCTTGGAAATAAAGGGCCTGAGGATAATGCAAACATCTTGAAAAAATCTGCCCTGTTGTTACCGGAGGTCAACTTTTCCGACGAAGGCCCGGTGCGGCACCTGCATTTGGGCACCGAATGGATCCAGGGTTCGATGCTGTTGGACGCGCCCACTGTGCTGGTTCATGAGTACATCCAGCGGATGATGGCCTGGCTCTTGTTTGCCGATTTGGAAAAGCTCCCCAAAATGCAGGCCATGCAGTTGGGCCTGGGGGCCGGCTCATTGACCAAATATTGCCATAAGGTGCTTCGGATGAAGACCTGCGCCATTGAGCTCAATCCACAGGTGCTGTTGGCTTGTCGGGGTTGGTTCAAGTTGCCGCCGGACAACCTGCGCCTGCAAGTGGTGCTGGCAGACGCGGCGCTCGAAATACAACGCCCGCAATGGCTGGGTGCCGTTGACGTGCTTCAGGTCGACTTGTACGACCATGAAGCCGCCGCGCCGGTGCTGGACAGCGAGGATTTTTACGCGGCTTGCCGGCGCCTGTTGTCGCCTGACGGCTGCATGACGGTGAACCTGTTTGGGCGGTCGTCCAGCTTTGCACGCAGCCTGGAGAAAATCACGGCTGCCTTTGGACGTGACGCGGTGTGGACGTTCAAGCCCACCCACGCGGGCAACACCGTGGTACTGGCCCGCAAGACACCGGGGCCCGCCAAACGCGCTGCATTGGCCGCGAATGCCGAAATCATCCAGACACAATGGGGTCTGCCCGCGCGCCAATGGGTGCGGATACTGAAGGCAATTGAAAAATGACCACTGCCCAAAAAAACAAAACCCTGCTTAAAACCCACTACACCGGCCCGCTGGATTGGCGCCACCTGGTGCATTGGTTGCACAGCGACGGGATGATCAACGAGCAGGAGGCAACACGCACCGTGGCGCGTTGCGCCCAGGCTGAAAGCGCACAACACCCGCTGCTGCGCTTGGCCAGCGTATCGATGCGCCGGGCCAGCACCGGCCAGCCGCTGGATATTGAGGCGCTGACGCAGTGGCTGGCGGCCTGGTCCAAACTCGAATACCTGCGCATCGATCCCTTGAAGGTGGAGGTCGGCAAGGTCGCTGACATCATGAGCGCGGCTTATGCCGAGCGTCACAAAATCCTGCCCGTGCAGGTGTCCAATCTTGAGGTGGTGATCGCCACTTCCGAGCCGTTCGTGACTGATTGGGTGGCCGAAGTCGAGCGGCAGGCCCGGCGCGCGGTGCGCCGTGTGGTTTCAAACCCGCAGGATATCCATAAATACACCGCCGAATTCTTCACCCTGGCCAAATCGGTGCGGATGGCCTTGAAGGCCG
>JANMMR010000530.1:0-7023 GCA_031373455.1 Rhodoferax sp. | reverse complement strand
GTTCGAGAAAAACAAATTGTGATCATGCATCGCGATGTGCCGTTACATGCCAATCCTGCGGACTGCCGCATCTATCTGGAAACTCTCCGTGAAGCGGCCAATGACTGGACTCGCAATGCTGGACGATCAGAAGTCACAACTGACGCCTTTGCGTTTCCCGACCACGAATTGCGGGTGTTGTTTCCTGACTCCGAGCGACGCACTGTCACCGACATGTTGACATGAAACGCCGCAGGGCCACGTTTTGCCTTTTGCCCATTTCCCCAATTCTGTTTATAGCCGCTGGGGGTGCTACGTCTTCTTTCCAGCGGCCTTTGCCTTGACTCCTGCGGGCTTACTGGGCTTGTTGTCTGGGGTGATGAACCCGATAGGCCGTTTCGGCGGCTCAGGCGGTGTCATCAATTCCCGCAGCGCATCAAACACCTGCTTGAGCTGGGCGCGGGTATTGCGACTGAAGGTGTCATGCGACATGGCCAGCGATTCGGTCTTGTCCTGAAGCTCCGCGAGTTGGCGGGCCAGGTCCAGATGGGTCGTAGCCAACGTGCGCACCTTCACGAACGTGCGCATGATCTCGATATTGATCACCACAGCGCGCTCGCTGTTGAGCACCGTGGACAACATCGCCACCCCCTGCTCAGTGAACGCATAGGGCGCATAACGCCGGCCACCGTAGCCCGATGCCGGCCCTGAACTTGAGATCACAAACTGTGATCTCAAGTTGGCGAACTCTTCTTTGTTCAACTGGAACATGAAATCTGCCGGAAACCGCGCCGCATTGCGTTTGATCGCCCTGCACCAGCACCCGAGTTTCCACGCCGTACAGGGTGGCCAGATCAGCATCGAGCATCACCCGCTGCTCATGCAGCAGCAGGATGCGGCTGGCAATATGCGGCTCAAGCGGTGCGCTCACACGAACGAAGGGGTCAGATTCCGTCTTAACTGTCATTTCACCCCCCAAAATATCACTGTTGGTCTACAAAATTCTGGATTTCATTTGCTACAAACTAAGTAGCTGACTATGGCCATTTCACGTGACTTGCAACGTCAAATACCTTGATTTCTTCGCGTTCGAAGCTCGGTTTGCCAATTTGTTAACACCCATGTTAACTTACGGCAAAACCCACCGCTGAGTGCCTGAATCAGCGGCGCCCCTGCGCGAACCTCACCCCAGCGTCACCCGCGCAAACTTGCGCTTCCCCACCTGCACCACGTACACCCCCGCGCCGAGCTTGAGGGCTTTGTCGCTCACCACGCCGCCATCCACCCGCACGCCGCCGCCGTCGATCAGGCGGTTGCCTTCACCGCTGGAGGCGGCGAGGCCGGCCATTTTGAGCAGGTTGCCGATGCCTAGCGCGGCGGCGCCTTCGCCCAAAGCCAGGGTGATCTCGGGAATCTCGTCGGGCACGCCGCCTTTGGAGCGGTTGATGAAGTCCTGCTCGGCAGCGTCGGCCGCTTTGCTTGAGTGAAACCGCGCGGTGATCTCCTTGGCCAGGGCCACTTTGGCGTCTTTCGGGTTGCGCCCGCCTTCCACCTCCGCTTTCAGCGCCGCGATATCGGCTTCTGATTTGAACGAGAGCAGGGTGTACCAGCGCCACATCAACAGGTCCGAGATGCTCAAAACCTTGGCAAACATGGTGTTGGCGTCTTCCGAAATGCCGATGTAGTTGTTTTTCGACTTCGACATCTTCTCCACGCCGTCCAGCCCTTCGAGCAGCGGCATGGTCAAGATGCATTGCGGCTCCTGGCCATATTCCTGTTGCAAGTGACGGCCCACTAACAAGTTGAATTTCTGGTCGGTGCCGCCCAATTCGAGGTCGCTTTTGAGCGCCACCGAGTCGTAACCCTGCATCAGCGGGTACAAAAACTCGTGCACGCTGATGGGGGTGCCGGCCTTGAAGCGGTCGTGGAAATCGTTGCGCTCCATCATGCGCGCCACGTTGTATTTGGCCGCCAGCTGGATCATGCCGCGCGCGCCCAGCGGGTCGCTCCATTCGCTGTTGTAACGCACTTCGGCCTTTTCCATGTCCAGCACCAGGCGGATTTGCTCGAAGTAGGTTTTGGCGTTGGCGTCGATCTCGTCGCGCGTCAAGGGCGGGCGCGTGCTGTTGCGGCCAGACGGGTCGCCGATCAGGGTGGTGAAGTCGCCAATCAGGGGGATCACCACATGCCCCAGGTTTTGCAGCTGGCGCAGTTTGTTGAGCACCACGGTGTGGCCCAGGTGCAAATCGGGGGCAGTCGGGTCCATGCCGAACTTGATGCGCAGCGGAATGCCAGAGCTTTCGCTCCTCTGCAGTTTTTTCAGCCAGTCGTCCTGCGGAATCAATTCGTTACACCCCCGCAGGGTCACCGCCAGCGCCTCACGGACACCGTCGGTTACAACTATTTGGGCGGAAGATGCTTGATTCATAAGGGTATTTACAGACGTCGGGCCAGGCCGGGCAGGTACAATCGCCGCTCGCCTTGGGATTTGCCGCCGCGTCATTTGACAAAAAAGCGGCTCCCGAGACCCCGAATTTTAGTGGCTGAGCGGCACCCCAACCACGGTGACCAGCCCCATCCAGTTGGAATCCTGCTTTTGCCCCACGGTTTTATCCCCGCGACGAACGAATTCTTGACCCAGGTTGGGCAATCGGTTCAAAGCCAGTTCATCCGCAACCCCCGGCGCGTGGCCACCGTGGTCGCGGTGTTGGCGCTGATCGGCGCGGGCGGCGCTTTTGCCGTCGCCTCCAACGCGCCAGACGCCTCCGAGCTGCCGGTGCACCAGGTGGTTGAAGCCGTTGCGTTGCCGCATCTGGCTGCTTCTGGCGATGCCGCGACGCGTGACACCACGAGCAGTGATTCCGCTGCCGTCACCACGCCCACCTCGTCCCTCTCGTCCATCGCGCCGCTTCTGGCCAAGCTGGACAACGCCGACATCGCCGCCCTCACCCTTTACCGCTCCGACGCCACCCGCTCCAGCGACACCGCCGACACCCTGCTTCGCCGTTTGGGCATTGACGACCCGGCCGCCGCCAGCTTCCTGCGCAGCGACGCCCTCACCCGCAAAAGCCTGTGGGGCCGCGCGGGCCGTGCCATCAGCGCCGAGGCCAATGCCGACCACAGCTTCAAAAAACTCGTGGCGCGCTGGACACCCTCGGACGACGGCAGCTTCACCCGCCTGGTGGTGCAGCGCACCGAGGCCGGCCTGAAGTCGAGCCTTGAAACCGCGCCTTTGGTGGCCACCACGCGCCTGGCCAGCGGCAGCATCAGCTCCTCGCTGTTTGCCGCGACCGACGAAGCCCGCCTGCCCGACTCCATCGCCACCCAAATCGCCGAGATTTTCTCGGGCGACATCGATTTCCATCGCGCGCTGCGCAAGGGCGACCGTTTCTCCATCACCTATGAAACCCTTGAAGGCGACGGCGAGCCCATGCGCGCGGGCCGCGTGTTGAGTGCCGAGTTCGTCAACAACGGCAAAAAGTACCAGGCCATGTGGTTTGCCGCCGAAGCCTCGGGCAAAGGCAGCAAAAAAGGCGCCTATTACACGCTCGACGGCAAAAGCCTGAACCGCGCGTTCCTGGCCTCCCCGCTCGAGTTTTCGCGGGTTACCAGCGGCTTCAAGATGCGTCTGCACCCGATCTTGCAAACCTGGAAGCAGCACCTGGGTGTGGACTACGCCGCGCCCACCGGCACCGCTGTGCGCTCCATTGGCGACGGCACGGTTGATTTCGCCGGCGTGCAGCGCGGGTTTGGCAATGTGGTCATCGTCGACCACGGCAAAGGCAACCAAACCGTTTACGCCCACTTGAGCCGCATCGACGTGCGCAAGGGCGAAAAAATCAGCCAGAGCCAGCATTTGGGCGCCGTCGGCTCCACCGGCTGGTCAACCGGCCCGCACCTTCATTTCGAGTTCCGCGTGAATGGCGTGCACCACGACCCGCTCACCATGGCCGCACAGGCCGAGTCCAAGGTGCTCGCGGCACACGACAAAGCCCAGTTTGACCTGGCCTCCAGCAGCGTCAAAGTGGCACTCAGCGCCGCCGGCTCAACCCTGCGCGCCTCGGCCGAATAAGCCCGCCGCCGCCGGGCACAATGCCGGGCACCATGACAGATCTTTTCATCGGCCTGATGTCGGGCACCTCGCTGGACGGGGTGGACGGCGTTTTGGCAGATTTTTCAGGCGCGCAACTTCGGGTAGTGCAACACGCCCACGCGCCCTTTCCCGCCCCTTTGCGCAATGAACTGCTGGCGCTCAACACCCCGGGCCCCGATGAAATCCACCGCGCGGCCCTGGCCGCCAACGCGCTGGTGCGGGTTTATGCCGGCGTGGTGGCCACCCTGTTGAAGTCAGCGGGCGTTACCGCCGCGCAGGTCAAGGCCATTGGCGCGCATGGCCAGACCGTGCGCCACCGACCGCAGGAATTTGACGGCACCGGATACACCACGCAAATCAACAGCCCGGCCCTGCTGGCGGAATTGGCCGGCATCGACGTGGTGGCCGACTTCCGCAGCCGCGACGTGGCCGCCGGTGGGCAAGGTGCTCCCCTTGTGCCGGCCTTCCACCGCCAGGTGTTCGGCCACCCACAACAGGCCGTGGCCGTGTTGAACGTGGGTGGCATTTCAAATTTGAGCCTGATCCCGGCGCAAAACGGCCCTGCTGCAGGCGCCGTGCTGGGTTTCGACTGCGGCCCGGGCAATGGCTTGATGGACCACTGGTGCCAGCAGCACAAGGGCCAGGCTTTTGACCACGCGGGCCAATGGGCGGCGAGCGGCCAGGTCAATGCAGCGCTGCTGGGCGAGTTGCTCGGCGAGCCCTACTTCGCCAAACCGCCGCCCAAAAGCACCGGGCGCGATTTGTTCAACCCGGCCTGGTTGCAGCGGAAACTGGCCCGGCATTCCTCCGTGCCGCCCGCCGATGTGCAGGCCACCTTGACGGAATTGACAGCCCGTTGCTGCGCCAATGATTTCACAAGCTATTCAAAGAATAGCAAATTATTGATTGTTTGCGGGGGAGGTGCCTTGAATGCGGACCTGATGCAACGTTTGAAGCGGTGTCTGCCCGGCGTTCAAGTTGCGCCGTCAGACCCATTCGGCCTGCCGCCTTTGCAGGTGGAAGCCACCGCCTTCGCCTGGCTTGCCCGCAAGACCTTGCGGCGCGAAACCGGCAACCTTCCCACCGTTACAGGCGCAAAAAAGGGCACCGACGGTGCCCGTATTTTGGGAGCGATCTACCCGGCCTGAAAAGGCGCGGGTCGGTCAAGAGCCCATTAAGTCGAAAAACTCGAGCCGCAGCCGCAGGTGGTGGTGGCGTTGGGGTTCTTGATGACAAACTGCGAACCCTGCAAGTCTTCCTTGTAGTCGATCTCGGCGCCCACCAGGTACTGGTAACTCATGGCGTCGATCAACAAAGACACACCATTTTTGGTCATGGTGGTGTCGTCTTCGTTGGTGATTTCGTCAAACGTGAAGCCGTATTGAAAGCCCGAGCAGCCACCGCCCTGCACGAAAACGCGCAATTTCAAATCGGGGTTGCCCTCTTCGGCGATCAGGTCGGCCACCTTGGCGGCGGCGCTGTCGGTGAACAAAATGGGTACCGGCGGCATTTCCTCCGGTACGGCAACGGGCATGGTTTGAATGTTTTCTGCAACGGCGCTCATGGCGAATCCTTTAAATGCTCTTCAATATGTTTCAGGTCACTGAATCCAAGGTGGCGGCTCGGTCCCGGACTGCAAGCCCGCCAACGTGAATAACGCGAATGACTGAATACTACAGTAAATCGCTCAAGTATGGGTTCTAGGCGTTATTTGCCGCCAGTTTCAGTGTGGGTTTGTCTTCACCCTCCAGCAGCGGGCGCAACTGGCCTGACACC
Source organism: Rhodoferax sp. (assembly GCA_031373455.1). GTDB lineage: Bacteria > Pseudomonadota > Gammaproteobacteria > Burkholderiales > Burkholderiaceae_C > JANYCG01. The sequence continues at coordinate 1,175 of JANMMR010000530.1, read as the reverse complement.
AAGGCGCCCTGGTGCATCTCCAGCGCCGCGTAACGCACTTCACCTTCGATGCGCGCTTTGGGCTGGAGTTCCAGCATCACCGAGGCGTAAATCGGCCCCTTGACCGTGCCGTTGACGATGATGTGGTCGGCGTGCACTTCGCCGGTGATCGAGGCGGATTCAGAGATAACCAGAAGGCTGGGCTCGTCTTCACTGGCCCGCAGGTTGCCGATCACCGAGCCGTCCACCCGCAAGCCGTCGGTGAAACGCATGTTGCCGGAAATCTGGCTGCCATGGGCGATCAGGCTTTTGATGGGGGGCTGTTTTTTCTTGAACATGGTGTTTGTCTCCCGCCTTGGACAGGTTAAATTTTTGCCGACTGGCTGGCCCGAACGACGGTGCCTTCAACCACTTTGACCGACACCGACTTCACGGTGGTTTGCTCAGGAAGATCGAAAATGCCTTCGGTCCGGCCAAATTGGCGGAATTTAAGCTCTTTTGCGCCACCGGGTGGTGTGCCGACCCAGGGTTTGCCGTTTTGGGTGCCGGCAAAATTCACTTCCAGTTTGCCGGTGAAATCAGGCGCATTTTTTTGCGCGTTCATCAGCAGGACCTGCCATTTTACCTGCCGCCCCGCCAGCACCTCGGCCTGCAGGCCGCGCACCGTGATGCCCTCGGCGCCCGAGGCTGGAATCAGTTTCTCGAAGAAACCCAGTTCCTCTTTGAGTTTGCGGTTTTCCGTGTCCAGCAGCTTGTTTTGCGCCGTCAGGCCCTCTTGGGCGGCTTTTTCGGTGGTGATCAAGGTGCCCGAGGTGTCGGCGATGGACTGGGCTTTCTCCCGCGCCGCAATCGCCGTGGCCAACTCGCCTCGCAGAGCAGTCAGCTCGATCCGGGCCTTTTTCAGCTCTTCGTGCACCTGGCCATCAACACCGGCAATTTCCTTGCCAAACTCGAAGGCCCACAGGCCAATCGCCGCGCAGAAGCCAAACACCAGTGCCAACATGGCCCAGCGAAACGGCCACGGCAACGCACTTCGCACCGACATGCGGGGGGCGCTGATGGTCAGGCGGCGGCGAAGCAGGCGAAAACGCATGGGAGGCTGAGTCTAGCAGTGGTGGGTAAAGGGTCTGTAAGCAAATGCCCGAAAGAAAAGCGCCAAAGAAAAAACCGCCAGAAATCGCTTCCTGGCGGTTTTG
>JANMMR010000522.1:0-3777 GCA_031373455.1 Rhodoferax sp. | reverse complement strand
CTCAACAAGTTCCTTGAAGGCTGGGCGGGCGCCGTGCTGGCCAAAATCGCCGTGCTGGTGTTCATCATCATCTTCATCCAGAAACGTCCGCAAGGCATTTTTGCGATGAAGGGCCGGAGTGCTGAAGCATGAGCGGCGCCGTCTTATTGCCTCGGCCTGGCCCGCTGCTCACCCGCATGGGCTGGAGCGCATTTTTCACCGCGCTGATTGTCATTTGTGCCGTGGCGCCGCTCTTGAATCTCGCGATACCGAAGGACAGCTTCTTTCACATGAGCGACTACGCGGTGGCGCTGGTTGGCAAGATCATGTGTTTCGCCATCTGCGCGCTGGCGATGGATTTGATCTGGGGTTACACCGGCATTTTGTCGCTCGGGCACGGGTTGTTCTTCGCGCTGGGCGGTTACGTGATGGGCATGTATTTGATGCGCCAGATCGGCCGCGACGGCAACTACAAAAGCGATCTGCCAGACTTCATGGTGTTCCTCGACTGGAAAACCCTGCCTTGGCACTGGACGTTCTCAGACAGCTTCCCGGCCACGCTGATCCTGATCGTTCTCGTGCCAGGCTTGGTGGCCCTGGTCTTTGGCTTCTTCGCTTTTCGCTCACGCATCAAGGGCGTGTATTTCTCCATCATCACGCAGGCCATGACCTTCGCCGCGATGTTGCTTTTCTTCCGCAACGAAACCGGTTTTGGTGGCAACAACGGCTTCACCGATTTCAAGCGGATTTTGAACATTCCCGTGGCCACGCCCTCCATGCGCATGACGCTTTTTGTGCTGACAGGATTGACGCTTTTGGGCTTTTTCCTCTTCGCCAAATGGCTGGTCGGCAGCAAATACGGCCGCGTGTTGCAGGCCATCCGCGACGCCGAAAGCCGCGTCATGTTTTCGGGTTATTCGCCGCTGGGCTACAAGCTCAGCATCTGGGTGATTTCAGCGGTGATGTGCGGCGTGGCCGGCGCTTTGTATGTGCCGCAAGTTGGCATCATCAACCCTGGAGAGATGAGCCCGGCCAATTCGATCGAGATCGCCATCTGGGCGGCGGTGGGCGGCCGCGCCACGCTGATTGGCCCCATCGTCGGCGCCTTCATTGTGAACGGCGCGAAGAGCTGGCTTACCGTCGCTTACCCCGAGTTCTGGCTGTATTTCCTGGGCGCATTGTTCATTGCCGTCACCTTGTATTTGCCCAACGGCGTGGTAGGGCTGGTCAAGAAGTTGAAGAGCGTGAAATCATGACGCCCGAACTGATGGAGGAAGGCGCGCGCCGCCTCGAAACCCAAAAGAAAAAAGCCGAAGAGGGCAAGACAGAATCCGGCGGCCGCGCGGCGGGCATTGGCCGTCTCATCACCTCGCCCGAGGTGGACGTGACCCACGGCCGCATCCTCTACCTCGAAGAGGTCAACGTGAGTTTTGACGGCTTCAAGGCCATCAACAACCTCTCGCTGGACATCGCCCCCGGCGAACTGCGTTGCATCATCGGCCCCAATGGCGCAGGCAAAACGACGATGATGGACATCATCACCGGCAAAACCCGGCCTGATTCGGGCAAGGTGTTTTTTGGCAGCACGATCGACCTGCTGCGTTACAACGAGCCGCAGATCGCCGGGCTGGGCATTGGCCGCAAGTTCCAGAAACCCACGGTGTTTGAACAACTCACAGTGTTTGAAAACCTCGAGCTTGCCTTGAAGACCAACAAAGGCGTGAAAGCGTCGATGCGCTTCAAACTCGACAGCACACAGAGTGACCGCCTGGCCGAGGTGCTGCACACCATCCATCTGGCAGATGGCGTCTCGCGACTGGCCGGCACCTTAAGCCACGGCCAGAAGCAGTGGCTGGAGATCGGCATGTTGTTGATGCAAGACCCCAAGCTGCTGCTGCTGGACGAACCCGTGGCCGGCATGACCGACCACGAGACTGAACGCACGGCGGAACTCTTTTTGAGCCTCAAAGGCAAACACTCGCTGATGGTGGTGGAGCACGACATGGGTTTCATCAACACCATCAGCGACATCGTCACCGTGTTGTGCGACGGCACCGTGCTGGCGCAGGGCACACTGGCGCAGGTGCAGGCCGATGAGCGCGTGATCGAGGTGTACCTTGGACGCTGATCAAATGGCTGTTGCTGCTGTTATTGCGGGAGCCGCGAGAACGGCGAAATCAAGGCCAATCATACCCAATATGGGTACGATAGGCGCTGTTTTTCCGGATTTTCCTGTTTTTATAAGATTTTCGGCATTCAAGTCACGTGAAAAGGTCATAGTTTGCTATATAAATAATAGCATTTGTAATAACAACCCATGTGGCCAGCCAACTGAATCGCGGGGTGAAGTGTGCTGAAAGTTCAAGGCGTCAACCAGTTCTATGGCGGCTCCCATATCCTGCGGGACGTGAGCCTCGGCGCCACGCAAGGCCAGGTTACGGTGGTACTGGGCCGTAATGGCGTGGGCAAGACAACGCTGCTCAAAAGCCTGATGGGCCTGGTCCCCATCAAATCCGGCAGCATCGAACTCGAAGGCCAGCCGATTCACAATCAAACACCGTACATGCGCGCGCGCGCCGGTATTGGTTTTGTGCCGCAGGGGCGCGAGATCTTCGCGCGCCTTACCGTCGAAGAAAACCTGCGCATGGGCCTTGCCTACAAAAGCGCGGGCACGCCAATTCCACCCGAGTTGTACGAGCTGTTCCCGGTGCTCAAACAAATGCTGAACCGGCGTGGCGGCGATCTCTCGGGCGGCCAGCAGCAGCAGCTCGCCATCGCCCGGGCACTCGCTGCGAAACCCAAGTTGCTAGTTCTGGACGAGCCCACCGAAGGCATCCAGCCCAACATCATCAAAGACATTGGCCGCGTCATCCGCATGCTGGCCGACACTGGCCTTGACGGGCAAAAAGTCGCCATATTGCTGGTCGAGCAGTATTACGATTTCGCCAAAGACCTGGCCGACGACTACCTGGTGATGGAGCGCGGCGCCGTTATCGCCAGCGGGCCGGGCAGCTCGATGGAGGCCAATGGCGTGCGGCAACTGGTGGCGATTTGACGGGCTGGAATTCGTAACCGATCGCAACCGATTGTGTTTTTTGAAAACTACCGATAGTATCTGCGCGTCAATTGGTGAAAAATACCGATGCTCTACCAACAATTTGAAGCAAAGCAGTACTGAGGGGAGGGGTCGTGCAGCCCGGAGACCTGGTCAAGAACGGTAATTGCAACAAATCCACCATTGGGGTGGCGGCCGCCGCTCTGGCGGCTTCGGTTATGGTGGTTTGGAGTTTGCCCGCGCGTGCTGCGGACGCTGAAATCGAGGACCTCAAACGCGCCGTCCAAATTCTTCAGACACAAAACCAGGACCTGATGCGGCGCCTGCGCACGCTGGAAACAAGCCTCGAAGGCGGCCCCGGCTCACGAGCGGCGTCGGCGATGGTGAATGACCCGTCCCAGGCGCAACTGCTGCAGCGCGTGCGCGAGCTGGAAATCGGCAAAGCAGCCAACGAGCAGGCCACGCGGCAGATCATCCAGGATTCGCTGGCCAAGACCGGCTCGAAGATCAACGACGCGGTGTCCCTTGGCGGGTCGATTGAAATGCTGGTCGGGCGCAGCACCGATTTCGCCAACACCACTACCGACAGCCTGAAGCTCAACGCGGCCGAGTTGGATCTGGAAATTCAGGTCAACCCCTGGACCTTGGGCAGTTTTGCGCTGCAATATGTCGACGGCACAGGGGTGCGGGCGGGTTCCGGCGCGGCAACTGCGGCAGCGCAAAGCGGCGCGATTGACCGCATC
>JANMMR010000569.1:0-4121 GCA_031373455.1 Rhodoferax sp. | reverse complement strand
GGATCAATCGTTGCAAGCTCTGCTGCAGGCCTATCTTTCAAAATCACACATCGAGGGTATCGAAACCGGTTGCCCGATTTCGGCTCTCGGCTCCGAAATGCCACGCCAATCGCCCGAGGTGCGCCACGCAGCCACGCGCCGCATCAAGGAGATGATTGATCTTGTCGCCCGGCAATTGCCAGACTGGGGACAAGCCAGCGCGCATGAGCGTGCGCTTGTGACCGTAGCCACGATGGTAGGCACTTTGATACTGGCCCGCGCTGTCAATGATTCTGCATTGTCTGACGCAATGTGCAGCGCAAGTTTGAAGAGCCTGGCCCTGCCGAAACCGGTCTCCATTGATTGACTTTTTTTTTGCCTGAAAATATGATAATCATCATACGAAATGACTAAATCGCCCCAAGCATAGGGTTCCACAACAGCATTTTTTGAAAAGAGGAAAAGCCATGAAAGCATTTGTTCTAGAAGCTTATGGAAAAAAGAGCGCATTGCGGGCGGCAGACACGCCGACTCCAGAGCTGCGAGATGACGAGGTCTTGGTCCAGGTGCATGCCGCTGGCGTGAACCTGCTGGACTCCAAGATCCGCAGCGGCGAGTTCAAGCTCATCCTGCCCTACCGCCCGCCTTTCATTTTGGGCCATGACGTGGCGGGAGTCGTGGTCAAAGTCGGCCCGCTCGTGCGGCAATTCAAGCCGGGTGACGAGGTCTATGCGCGGCCAGATGATTTCCGGATCGGCACATTTGCTGAATTCGTCCCCGTCAAGGAAACGTCTCTGGCGCTCAAGCCCAAGAATCTCACGATGGAAGAGGCCGCGTCCATTCCGCTGGTAGCTTTGACAGCTTGGCAGGCGCTGGTCGAAAAGGCCAAGCTGAAGAAGGGGCAGAAGGTCTTCATTCAGGCGGGTTCCGGCGGCGTGGGCACGTTTGCCATCCAGTTGGCGAAGCATCTGGGCGCAACCGTTGCCACCACCACCAGCACAGGCAATGTGGCGTGGGTGAAAAACCTGGGCGCGGATGTCGTCATCGACTACAAAACGCAGGACTTTGAGGATGTCTTGCGCGGCTACGACGTGGTTCTGAACAGCCAGGACGGCAAGACGCTCGAAAAATCCCTCCGCGTGCTCAAGCCCGGCGGAAAACTCATCTCCATCTCCGGGCCACCTGATCCCGCATTTGCTGAAGAAATCAAGGCCCCATGGTTTGTGAAACAGGTCATGCGCGTTCTGAGCCTTGGAACCCGAAGAAAAGCCAAGCAACACAACGTCGGTTACTCATTCCTCTTCATGAAAGCCAGCGGAAGCCAATTTCGGCAAATCACGCCGCTGATCGAATCGGGTGCCATACGCCCAGTAGTGGACAAGATCTTCCCATTCGAATCCACCAACGAGGCATTGGCCTATGTCGAAAGCGGACGTGCCAAAGGCAAGGTTGTGATCAAGGTTCGCTGAATTGTCGCCATCGCTAACGCAATGGCACGTCTTTTTGTATGACGTACGTCATACGTGTTTCCCGTTTAAACCCTGGAGTCCCCCATGAAAATCGAAAATTCTGTTGTTCTCATCACCGGCGCCAACCGTGGAATTGGTCTCGCGTTTGCACGCGCCTTGCTCGCCCGTGGCGCGCGCAAGGTCTACGCTGCTGCGCGCAATCCCGCTGCCGTCACATTGCCGGGTGTCGAAGCTCTGCAACTTGACGTGACCAAACCTGAAGAGGTCGCTGCGGCCGTTCAACAGGCGTCTGATGTGACCTTGGTGATCAATAGCGCGGGCATCGCCCAGCGTGGCGGATTTCTGACGCAGGACAGCGATGCGGTTGCACGCCGCATCTTTGAGACCAACTTTTTCGGCGTGTTGAATATGAGCAAGGCCTTTGCGCCGGTGCTCAAAGCCAATGGTGGCGGCGCGCTGCTCAATGTCCTGTCCGTTGCTTCCTGGGTCAATGGTGGCGAACTGGCCGCCTATTCGGCGAGTAAATCGGCAGCCTGGTCGTTGACCAACGCCTTGCGCCACGAGCTGGCAGGGCAGAAAACCCAGGTGCTGGGTTTGCACATGGCCTATGTGGACACCGATCTCACGCGGGGCTTTGAAGTACAGAAGAGCAGCCCCGAGGAAATCGTCCAGCGCGCGCTCGACGCTCTGGAGGCAGGCGCTGATGAGGTGTTGGCCGATGCGCTGACCCAGCAGGTCAGGCAAGGCCTGACGGCACCGCGCCCGGTCTACCTTCCCCAAGCCAACTGACACCAGAACGTCCAACCTACCCAAGCAGAAAGACAACCATGTTACTCACAACTCTCCCCACGTCCACTTTACAACTCGCCAAACGCATCGTCATGGCACCGATGAGACGCAGCCGAGCTGCGCAGATCATCCTCGGGCTCACTTTGGCAGTAACACTCCATTCAACAAGTGTGGGGGCAGCAGATATGACACCCGCAGGTGCGACCCAAAGCCCGCAGGCGATCCGCCAAAGCTTGGGAAATTCCTGGAAAACTGTGCCAACGCAAACCATCACAGCGGGAGACGTGAGTTTCGCGTACCGGGAGTTGGGAAAACAAAATGGCGGAACGCCCGTGGTGTTTTTGGTGCACCTGGCCGCCGTGCTGGACAACTGGGATCCCCGGGTCGTGGACGGCATTGCGGCGAAGCACCATGTGATCGCTTTCGACAACCGGGGTATCGGGGCATCCAGCGGCTCACCGTCAAATTCGATGGAGCAAATGGCCGACGATGCCATCACCTTCATCAAAGCCAAGGGGCTCAAACAGGTTGACCTACTGGGGTTTTCGATGGGCGGCATGATTGCCCAGGAAATCGTATTGAAGGAGCCACAACTCGTTCGCAAGATGGTTCTCGCAGGGACAGGCCCTGCCGGTGGCGAGGGCATCAGTTCAGTGGCAGGCGTGACCTTCTACGACATGCTCCGGGGCTTCTTTACGGGCCAGGATCCAAAGCAATTCTTGTTCTTCACGCGCACCCCCAACGGCATCGAGGCCGGGAAAGCGTTTCTGGCGCGGTTGAAGGAGCGCTCGGAAGACCGTGACAAAGAGATCAGCGTGAGCGCGCTTCTGGCGCAATTGGAGGCCCTGCGCGTTTGGGGTGCCAAACAACCCGCAGATCTGTCTGTCGTCAAGCATCCAGTGCTCGTGGTCAATGGTGACGATGACAGGATGGTCCCCACAAAGAACACCCACGATCTTGCCCGGCGGCTTCCGAATAGCACCTTGATCATCTATCCCGATGCGGGTCATGGTGGCATGTTCCAGTTCCATGCCGATTTCGTGCCCAGCGCACTGGAGTTCCTTGCCCGATAGCCTTTACCCAACGGAGCATCGCAACATGACCGATACACATTTCGCCATCGCCAGCATTGGAAAGCGTGCGCTGGTGACCGGCGCATCCAGCGGTATTGGCGCAGCAATCGCGCGTGAGCTCGCAGCGCTCGGCGTTGATCTCGTGTTGACGGCACGGCGCCGCGACGCACTCGACGCGGTCGCCGCGACCTGCAAGGGCGTGAAGGTCGAGATCGTCATTGCTGATCTCGGCAAGCCCGATGCCGCGCGCGAGTTGTGGGCCGCCGCCACCGCCAGTGGCCCGATCGACATCCTGATCAACAGCGCCGGGTTCGGCTACTTCCGCCGGTTCGACGAGGTTGACTGGGCGCGCGATGCCGAGCTAATTCAACTCAACATGACCTCGCTGGTGGCGCTAGCCCGGTGCTTCGTTGACGTGCACAAGGCAAGCACCAAACCCGCGCACATGCTGAACATCGCGTCGACCGGCGCGTACCAGTCCGTGCCGAACATGGCGCTGTACGCGGCGTCGAAGGCGTTCGTGCGCAACTTCAGCGAGGGCCTTCATGACGAGCACCGCGGTACACCGCTGTTGGTGACCTGCATCTGCCCTGGCGGCACCAAAACCGCGTTCCACGCCGCGTCCGGCGGGGGCGACTACTCGTGGATCGCGAACGCGTCGACGAAAAGCGCGGAGTTTGTGGCGCACGCCGCCATCCGCGCGATGCTGCGCAGCAAGCGCACGGTCGTACCCGGGCTGTTCAACAAACTGTCGTGCTTCGGCGTGCGCTTCTTGACGCGTCGGTTCGCGTCGCGGGTGGCGACTCAAGTG
>JANMMR010000495.1:0-1572 GCA_031373455.1 Rhodoferax sp. | reverse complement strand
CCTTGGAGTTGTCGTATTCGCGGATCACGGCCAGGATGTCTTTGGGCGGCAGCTGCTCCAGCACCACCATCAGGGCGTTGTCGCCTTCGGTGTCGGCCAGTTCAACCAACGCGGCTTCGGCGGCCACGATGTCGCCAGCGGCAATGAGGCTTTGGGTTTTGGCGATCAGGGCGAGTGCGTTCATGGTGTGTTTTCAGTCTTTGCGGTCAAAGCCTTGCTCGGCCAGCCAATCGTTGCCGGCGTCTTCACGCGCGCGCGCACCGGCCTCTTCTTCGTCGTGGTCTTCGGTGTGGTTGTCGTCGTGGCGCTCGTTGCGAACATCGTCGCGGTCCTGCTTGACGCGGTCCTTGCCGCCGTCGCCTTCGCCCGCATCGCCTTCATCCTCATCGGGCTCAAACTGGGCGCGTTCTGCTGCCGTCAAGGGCTTGTGGTGCATGTATTCGAGTGCGGCGGCGATGGTCATGAACCAATCTCCCGTGGGCTCTTCCAATACCATTTGCACCATGTCACGCGCCCAGGGCGCGACCTCGATCGTGTCGCTGATGCTGGACCATTCGGGCAACTCGTCCGCATCCTGCGCCACCAGGTGGTCCATCGCCACGGGGATGGTAAAACGAAAGGCGCGGTGCAATACAACGGCCACCATCTCGGGGCTGAGGTCCATCATCTTGACCAGAAAACCCATCTCGCGGCGTTTTTCAGCCAGGCGCTTGTTCAGCACATCGTGGCCCTCGGAGTCGGTACGCAGATCGTCCAGCTCGGCTTGGTAGGCAGAACGCAGGTTGTGGAAAAAGGTGGAAGTGGTCAAGGGAAAAGTTACTCGGGTGGTGTCGCGGCTGAAGGCCTGTGGCGGCGGTTTGCAGGTGCTACAGGTGGCGTTGGCGCGCAGCCTGGGTGAGCGGTTGAAAGTAGGCGTGCCAGATCTCCCGCGCTGTCTCGGCCGGGTCGTCCAGCAGGTTGCGCCGGCGGTTGTCGTCATAGGCCTGGCGTTTGGCGTCGTCAGCCAACACTTCGTAGGCCTCTTGCACCGCACGAAAACGTGCGGGTGCCTCGGCATCCGGGTTGCGGTCCGGGTGGTATTGCGCTGCCTTCTGCCGAAACGCCTTTTTGATGTCGGCGAGTGTGGCGGAACTGGCAAGGCCCAAGGCGGCGTAGTGGTCTTTCATTTTTGAACCCACCGTACCTGCGGCAAACCTTTGAAATGGGCATCGCAGGTCAACAACTGCGCCCCAGCAAGCAAGGCGCTGGCATAGACGATGGCGTCTGCTGTGGCGAGTTTGTGCTCATGGTGCAGCTCGGCGGCGCGCAGCGCGGTCGCCGTGTCCAGCGGCCAGACCTGGCATTTTTGGGTGTAAGCAATCACAGCGTCTGCCTCGTCTTCGCCGCGCTCGCGCAAAAGCCATTTGGACAACTCCAATTGCACCTTGGTTGGCACCACGCAACGCTCTCGCGGCGGCATCAGCGTTATCAATTGGCGGCGCAATGGCCCGTCAACCAGCCATTCGACCCAGGCGGAGGTGTCTACCACCCACAACCCAGCGACTTCTTGCCTGGCCTGCCCGGCACTGGCAG
>JANMMR010000476.1:0-2772 GCA_031373455.1 Rhodoferax sp. | reverse complement strand
GAAGACATCACCAAACTGGTCTGGGGTGTCAACCCGTATTACGTGTCAGACACCTACCAGGCGTTTGGCAACCTGAATCTGGGGGGCTTGAGTTACGTGGGCTACGACCTGATGCTGGTCGGCGTAGCGGTGTTGTGTGGCGTCGTGACCTGGTGGGGGCTCAACCACACGCGCCAGGGAAAAATCGTCACCTCCGTGATCCACAGCGCCGAAGTGGCGTCGAGCATGGGCGTGAACGTCTCGCGCATCTACACATTGGCCTTCATGGTCGGCGTGTTTTTTGCGGCCGTTGGCGGTGCGCTCACAGCACCGATGATTTCCGTGCAGCCGGGCCTGAGTGTGGGTGTGATCATCGTCAGTTTCGCAGTGGTCATCATTGGCGGGCTGGGCAGCATTGAGGGCGCGGCGATTGGCGCTTTGGTGGTGGGCCTGGCACGTTCGGCCTCGGTGCACATCTGGCCACCGGCCGAGCTCTTCAGCATTTATGTGGTGATGGCGGCGATTCTGGTGTTCAAGCCCGAGGGGTTGTTCCAGCGCATTCAGGCGCGCAAGATTTAGGCGGCGCCATGCAGTTGTCCGCAAAAGCAAACACAGAAGGCCGACCTGCCATGTCACATCCTGAGGTTTCCGCTTACCCTGGCCGGCGCCTCGTAGCCATCACGGCGGTGACCTTGGTGGCACTGCTGGCGGGCGGTTTCCTCGCCCCCAAATGGCTGGTGTCGCTGGGCACCATCGCATTTGCCAACGGCCTGGTGTCGATGGGCATTTTGATCATGATGCGCAGCGGCGTGGTGCCGTTTGGCCAGGGCCTGGTGTTTGCAGCTGGCGGTTATGCCGCAGCGCTGGCTTTCAACCGGCTGGGCCTCACCGACGTGCTGGCCCTGAGCGCCTTGGGCGGCGCTGCTGCCTTGCTGATCGCGGCGCCGTTTGCGCCCATGCTGGCGCGTTACCGCGGCATTTTCTTTGCCATGTTGACGCTGGCGCTCTCGATGGTGCTGTATGGCGTGTTGGTCAAAACCGAGGTGCTGGGCGGCTCCGACGGCTTCAACGTCACGCAGCCGACCCTGTTTGGCATGCGTGCGCCGCAAGGCCAGGTGCAACTGATGTTGTGGTGCGTAACGGCCACGCTCTCGTGTGTGCTGGCGGCGCTCGTTCGCCTGTACTGCGATTCCCACCGGGGGCTGTTGTCCATGGCGGTGCGCGACAACGAATTGCGCGTGGAATACCTGGGGCAATCGGTGGCCAACATCGTCGCCTGGAACTATGTGATCGCCGCCGGGCTGGGCGGTGTGGGCGGCGCGCTCAGCGTGATGGCGCTGGGCCATATCGACCCCAACTTCAGTTATTGGACAACCTCGGGCGAGTTTGTTTTTGTGGCGATTCTGGCCGGCCACCAAAGTGTGGTGGCGATACTCGCGGGCTCCTTCCTGCTGGAACTGGTGCGCTCGTTTTCCAGCTCGTATTTCCCCAACACCTGGCAGCTTGCGCTGGGGTTGTTCCTGCTGCTGGTAATCCGCTTCCTGCCTGATGGCCTGGGCTCGCTGGCTGAGCGATTCAAACCGCAACGCAAAAACTCGTTGCCATGAACGCACCCACTAATCAACCGCAGCAGCCGGTGTTGTCGGCACAGGGCCTGCAACGCGCTTTTGGCGCCGTGGTCGCCGCTGCCGATGTGAACATCGACGCCGCCGCAGGAGAGCGCCTGTGCCTTATTGGCAGCAATGGCGCTGGCAAAACGACGTTTGTCAACATGATCACGGGTTACCTGAAACCCAGCGCCGGCCACATTTTTCTGGCCGGTGAAGACATCACGCAGCGCACACCGCGCGAGATCACCCGCAAGGGCGTGGCGCGCTCGTTCCAGATTCCGCAGCTGTGTTTGCCGATGACGGTGCTCGACAACGTCTTGACCGCCCTGCACTGCGGCCGTGGCAACAGCCAGTTCCTGAAAAACGCGCGCGACCGCGAATCGGTCGACCACGCGCTGGATCTGCTGACGCGTTTTGGCTTGGCGCAACACGCCGCGCGACCGGTGCTGGAGCTGCCCGGCGGCGTGCGCAAGTTGCTCGACATTGCCATGGCGCTGACTGGCCAGCCGCGCGTCTTGCTGCTCGACGAACCCACCAGCGGCGTCAGCGCCGATGAAAAATTCAGCACCATGGACACCGTGATGGGCGCGATCGAGCGCAGCAGCGGCAGCGCGCCGGTTACTGTGATTTTTGTTGAACACGACATGGATATCGTGCAGCGTTACGCAAGCCGCGTCGCCGCCTTTTACAGTGGCCGCGTGATTGCAGACGGCCTGGCCGGCCACGTCGTGCAAGACCCCGAGGTGCAGCGTTATGTCACCGGCTCTGCCCGCCAGGCGCACCAGGCACACCAGACACAGGCGCGTGAGGAGGCCCCCGCATGATCGCGCTTGAATCCGCCAGTGTGGCGATCCACAACGTGGAAGTGCTGCGCGGTTTTTCCATCCGCATCGAAGCCGGTGCGATGGTCGGCCTCATCGGCCGCAACGGCGCCGGCAAAACCACGGTGATGCGCAGCATCATGGGCCATCTGCCGCTGTTGGGTGGCACACTGAGAATGGACGACACCGACCTCGCCCACGCGCCGCCGCACGCCCGCGCCGCCTTGGGCATCGGCTACATGCCCGAAGACCGTGGCCTCGTGCCGGAACTCACGGTGGAAGAAAACATCTGCCTGCCGCTGTGGGTCTCGAAATCCTTGCCCCTGCGCGAGCGGCTGGATTTTGTCTACAGCGTGTTGCCC
>JANMMR010000455.1:0-1953 GCA_031373455.1 Rhodoferax sp. | reverse complement strand
AATTTGCCCTGGGAACAAATGTAAAGGTGTGGCTTGCAAATCCAATTCTCGGGCGCATTGCGGCGTTAAAAATCCTCGCCATACCTGTGTATGGCTGCGGTTTTTGCCTTGCACTGCATCCCGATAATTAAATTTTCAAGCTACACCTTCGAATTATTTCAAAATACCGGTCTCGTAATTATTAAGTTTATTGCTATATTATTTATATAAAAATTGATTAATTAATAACTGTATTTATTAGATAAATGTAAACTAAACTAAATTAAATGTCTCAACCCCACGCCGTCCTTCGCGAAGTCTTCGGTTTCGACCAGTTTCGCGGCCACCAGCAGGCCGCCATCGACCACGTGGTGGGCGGCGGCGATGCTTTGGTGTTGATGCCCACGGGCGGCGGCAAGTCGCTGTGTTACCAGGTGCCGGCCATCGTGCGCCGCGCCCAGGGCCAGGGCGTGGCGATCGTCATTTCGCCCTTGATCGCCTTGATGCACGACCAGGTCGGCGCCTTGCACGAGGCGGGGGTAGAAGCGGCGTTTCTGAATTCGTCGCTCGATTTTGCCGAGGCGCTGGCGGTGGAGCGACAACTGCAACGCGCCGAGATCACGCTCCTGTACGTCGCGCCCGAGCGCGCCACCACGCCGCGCTTTCTCGAGCTGCTTGACGGCCTGCACGCACGCGGCAAATTGAGCCTGTTTGCCATCGACGAAGCGCATTGTGTGAGCCAGTGGGGGCATGATTTCCGCCCCGAATACCGCGGCCTCACGGTGCTGCACCAGCGTTATGCCAGCGTGCCGCGCATCGCGCTCACCGCCACGGCAGATGATCTCACGCGGGCCGACATCGTCGAGCGGCTGCAGCTCGAAGGCGCGCAGACTTTCATCAGCAGTTTTGACCGCCCCAACATCCGCTACACCATCGTCGAGAAGCGCGACCCGATGCAGCAGCTGCTGCGCTTCATCGGCGGCCACCACAGCGGCGACGCCGGCATTGTGTATTGCCAGACGCGCAAACGGGTCGAGGAAGTGGCGCAGTCGCTGTGCAGCCACGGCATCGCCGCCTTGCCGTACCACGCCGGGTTGGACCAGGCCGTGCGCCAGGCCAACCAGGACCGCTTCCTGCGCGCCGACTCGGCCGGTGAACACGTGGTGATGGTGGCCACCATCGCCTTTGGCATGGGCATCGACAAACCCGACGTGCGTTTTGTCGCGCACCTGGACATGCCCAAAAACATCGAGGGCTACTACCAGGAAACTGGCCGTGCGGGCCGCGACGGCGCCCCCGCCAACGCCTGGATGGCCTACGGCCTGGCCGACGTGGTGAACCAGCGCCGCATGATCGACGAAAGCCCGGCCGGCGAAGAATTCAAGCAGGGCCTGCGCGGCAAACTCGACGCGCTCCTGGCGCTGGCCGAAGCGACGGATTGCCGGCGGGTGCGGCTCTTGGCATACTTTGGCGAAACAAGCACAGCTTGCGGAAACTGTGACAACTGCCTGACACCGCCGCAGGTCTGGGACGCCACCGAAGCCGCCCGCAAGTTGTTGAGCACCATCTACCGCGTGCAACAACACAGCGGCATCAGCTTCGGCGCCAGCCACATCATGGACATCCTGCGCGGCAAGGCGACCGAGAAGGTCACCCAATTCGGCCACGGCAGCTTGAGCACATTCGGTTTGGGTGCCGATTTGTCCGAATTTCAATTGCGCAGCGTGTTGCGCCAGCTCGTGGCCACCGGCGCGCTGAACGTCAACAGCGAAGCCTTCAACACCCTGCAATTGACCGAGGGCTCACGCGCCGTGCTCAAGGGCGAGGCGACGGTGACCTTGCGCGAATCAGTGTCAGCGCCTGCCGCTGGTGGACGCCGCCGCCGAGACACCGGCAAGGCTCCCGCCGCCGTAGCGGCCGGCCTCACCGAAGCAGGGCAAGCCCGCTTTGCCGCGCTCAAGGCCTGGCGCGCCG
>JANMMR010000419.1:0-3318 GCA_031373455.1 Rhodoferax sp. | reverse complement strand
GTCAAAGCCGGCGAGCTGGTGAATTACATCGCCGCGCAGGTTGGGGGTAAAGGCGGCGGCAAGGCCGATATGGCCATGGCCGGTGGCACCGAGCCGGCCAAGTTGCCCGCTGCTTTGGCGAGTGTGCCAGCATGGGTTGCGGCAAAGGTGTGACGCGAGGCTGAGTCAAAATGCATGGGCAGGCGGCCTTTCCGCAATGCCCAGCACCAGGCCGTTTTGCACATTGGCAGCCAGCCAGCCGCTGAAGTCGAAGCGGGTGTGTGCGGCATCCAGCGCGTTGGCGAGCGCTTGGCCCGCCAGCAGGGCTTGCGTAAACGCCAGCTCGTTCTCATGCAACACACGCAGGCGCGGCGCATAGCCCTGCCGCCAGACCAGCGCTGTCTGCGCAACGCCCTGCTTCAGCAATTCGAACGCGGCATCCAGACTGCCCTGGCTTTTGTGGGCCAATGTGATGGCGGCGGCAGCGTAAGTGCTGGCCAGCGCGCAGGCGCCCGGTGCCAGGCTGAACATACAGCGCCGGGGTCGCGTTCGGCCAGGGTGGCGAAGCTCGATGCGTCCTGAATGCCGTCTGCGGCGCCTGCGCAGACATGCAGCGCCCATTCGATGCGCGCGACATCCGGCAAAAACGCCAGGCCGGTGAGTTGGGGCGCCTGGGCCATATAGGCCGCGAGGGGCTCGCCCCATTGCGCCAGGTCACCCCGAATGGGCGGGTGCGCTTGCCAGAAATCACGCGCCAGATAGGCAAAATTCTCTTCGCCAATCAATTGGGAGATAACGGGATAAGCCGCTTCCAGGGCGCGCCGGGCACTGGCTTGAGCATTGGCGCGGTAGACCGCCAGGCCGGGCGACCCGTCGCTCAGGCGGGCTGCATGGATTTGGGCCAGCAGCGTGTTTTGCTGAGCGGCCAATCCCGCCAGCGTCGTTGCGCCATCGTCATCAGCACCCAACAAAACACCGCTGGCCGTCATGGCTGTTTTTCATGCGAAGGCAAGGCGAGGCAATGCCGCTGGATGGCATCGGCCCGTCTGGCTTCGTCCAGCAAGACCTGAAGCTCGGGGATGGCGGTGTCCCATTCGATCAAAGCCGGCACTGCGCCAAAGCGCCGCACGGCATGCCCGTAGACCTGCCACACGCCGTCACACACCAAGGCGCCGTGGTCGTCGATCACGATGTCGCCCCTGTCGCCGATATCGCTATAGCCCGCCAAGTGGATTTCCCCGACGCAGCCGGGTGGAATGCCATCCAGCCAGCCGCGGCACTCGCCCACGGCCTGTGCCACGCGGCTCTCAAAGCTTTCGAGCGATTGCGCCTTTTCCACCTCCAGCGCTTTCAGCGTGTTCAGCGCGTTCACATAGATGTTGTTCACATCGACCAGCAGTTTGCAGCCGGTGTCTTGGGCAAGCGCCCCCAAAAATTCGGGCTCGGTACGGTCCCCGCCGGGCATTTGCACGTAGGCCGAGAGGTTTTCCACCAGGATGGCTCGCTGGAGCCGGTCTTGCACTTGCTGGACATTGGCGCACAAGACGTCCAGCGAGGCACGGTTGAAGGGGATGGGCAACAAATCCGCAGCGTGCACCGTAGCGCCATTGATAGCGCCATTGACGGTGCCCCGCGCAAAGCAGGCATGGTCGCTGACCCGTACCGGGTCAATGCGCTCAACCAGGCTGCGCAGGCGCTCCAGGTGCCAGGGATCGACCCCGCAGGCGGAGCCCAGCCCCAGGCCAACGCCATGCAGGCTGATGGCGTAATCGCGCCTGGCCTGTTCCAGCGTGGCCAGCGCCGCGCCGCCTGCCGCAAAAAAGTTTTCTGAATGGACTTCGAGAAACCCGGCGCGCGGCAGGGTTTCAAGCAGCAGCGCGTAGTGCGGCTGTCGCCAGCCGATGCCTGTGGCGCTGATCAGCTCTTTTTCTCCATGCTCTTGGCCTGGTCCGCCGTCAGGCCCTTCATCGACGCACAGGTGCCTTTGGCGACATATTTCCATTCGCCTTTGTCATTGGCCACTTTGGACTGGCCGGCGCAGCTGTGTGTGCCGGCCAGGTTGGCGCAGTCATTCTGGCCGGCCTTGGCGATGCCATAACATTTCTCTTTTTCCTGGGCCGCAGCGGGAACGGACACCAGGGCGGTAGAGAGGAGGGAGGCAGCGGCCGCTGCGATCAAAGCACGTTGGTTCATCAAAAACTCCTGAGTAAATGGGGTCGAAGGGTGGTCAAAAGGTGGTCAAAAACCGCCGCGATTCACAGCGCTTCGGTTGCTGGTAAGTCTGTGCACAGCGAATTTTCTTACGTCAACCGGCCGTAATTGCAGTTGTTGCGCCTGCGTTTGTTGCAAAAGTCACAAAAGATCGGCAATCCTGTCCCATACCTGCGCCGGAATGCGCCCGTTGTACCGTTCGACCAATTTACCCTGTTTGTCGATCAGCAGCGATACGGGCAACTGCCGGCGGCTCAGCTTTGACAGCCCCAAATTGTCTTGGTAGGCTGTGTCGCCGACCCACAGTTGGGTCAGGCGTTGGTTCAAGGGCACGGTCTGGTTGATGATCGTGTTGTAGCTTTTCACATCGTCCATCCGGGGGTCCACGCTGACCAGCACCAGTTCAAACGGCTTGCCCGCCCAGCCCAGCGCGTTGTCGCGCAGCTCGGGCATTTTGTCGCGGCAGACGGCGCAATCGGTAGACCAGAACATCACCAACACCACCTTGCCTTTGCGCGACGCCAGCTGAAACGCCTTGTTCTCCAGCGTGGTTCCAGTGATGGTTGGCGCCAGCGCAGCCCCAGCGGGAGCCTGCGCCCGGGCCAGGCTTGGCAGGCCAACGGTGGTGCAGGCCATGGAAGCGGCGAGGAGCAAGCCTGCAATGCGGGGGTGTCTGGGCATGGAGTTTCCAGGAGTGCGGTGCCTGCTTGGTCGTGGCAAGGGACGATTTCTTACAGCCCATCTTTTTACAGCCAATCGCATCGCCGGCGGCCAGCCGAATCACGATGCCAAGGCCACGAGTCGGAAATCCATGCAAATAATTAACATGGGTGTTAACAAATTTCCAAATTTGGCCAAAACTGGAAAAATATCAGTAAAATCGGCACCTAAGTCACGAATTATTTTAATAGTTTGCTACGAATTAAATAGCAACTGTGATTTGCACCTGTCTGCGCTCTGGTCCATGGCCTAACTGGCATTTTTGTCGATTTTGGTGTTTGCGCGCACCCGTTGACCGGGCCTTGCAATGTTGCGCTCCACCCAGGTGCGCAACCTGAGCGCTTCGGGCTGGTTCAGCTTGCCCAGGTGGGTGACCAGCAGGTCGTCGCGCATGTGCGGCTGGGCGGG
>JANMMR010000364.1:0-13764 GCA_031373455.1 Rhodoferax sp. | reverse complement strand
GCGCCGTCCACCACCTTGAGCCGCCAGGCGCCCGCAGACGGTTTGCCGACCAGCGTCGCCAGCCCCGGTGTGTTTGCCACCGTGAACGTGCGCACCAGGTTTTTGGCTGAGCCGCCGCTGGCGTTGTGCAGCAGCACTTCGGCATTGGCCGGTGACACCAGGCTCACGCGCAGGTCGCCGATCCAGCTGTGGGCGATGTCCACCGACACCTCGATGCTGCCCACTTTGCCCGCGCCTGCGGCCACCAGGCTGCGCTCGATGCCGACGGCCGGATGGTCGGGAATGGGCGTGCCCAGCGCCTCTTTCAGGTCAATCACCGGCGGCGGCGCGGCGGCGGCGGCGAATTCAAGCTGCCAGCGGTTCAGCCGCCCGGTGTCGGCTGGGGCCAGGTCGTACACCGTCAAGCGCCAGGCGCCTTGGGCGCTGCGCCCGCGCATGGTCGACAAGGCCGGCAGCAGCGTCTCGTCGTAAGAGAGTTTCAGGTCGTGGGCGTTGCCGCCGGTGCTTTTGGGGTGCAGCTCGACGACGGCGCCCCAAGGCGTGGTCAAGGTGACGCGCAGGTCGGCGCGGTAGCTGTGGGTGATGTCCACGCCGATCTTCACGCTGGCAAAGGTGAGCGCCTCGGCGACGTTGATGGTGTCGCTGGCGCCGGCCGGGTTGTTCTCGGGGATGGCGGCGTTGGGCGCTGAGGTTTTGGCCAAGGCCTGCAGCGGGGGTGGCGGCACGACCACATCGGCCAGCAGGCAGCGGAAGGTGAGGGCAGCGCCCGCCGCCGAAACCTGGTCGATGGCCAGGTTGGAGGCCGCGCCGCTCCACCATTTGCTGCTGGGGCTGGTGTTGTCGGCAAACCGCGCGGCCGGGCCGGCGAAAAGGTCCTTCGCGTCGCCAATCTGGTTGGGCAGGCGTTCGAGCTGGAACAGGCCGTCGGCCTGCTCGAGCGAGAGTTCGTAATGGCTGTCGCTGGTCATCTGCTCGCGCCGGTTGTCGCCTTCTTCGTCCACATGCCAGATGGCGAGGCCTTGGCCCGGCAGTGCCGCGTCGCGCCCGGCTTTCTGGCGGTTTTCAAGCAGAAAATACTCGCGGCCGCCGCGCGCGAAAATGGCGAAATCGTTGCTGGCGGCTGCCAGCGTGACCTGCTGGCCATGTGCCAGCGGCGTCACCGAGTTGGCCCAGCCCGACAGGCGCTTGAGGTAGGCGCTGATGGGGATGGGGTTTTTCTCGCTGACGTTGTTGCCCGCGCACATCAGGCAATAACCGCCCACGCCGCTGGACTCGTTGCCGTAGTCGTACAGGTCCGGGTAGTCACACAACATGTGGCCGTTTTCGTGGCAAAACGTGCCCAGCGTGAGCTCCGAGCCCATCGCGGTGAACTGGTAATCAAACGCCGCCTTGCCACCGGCCAGCGTGACCTTGCTGCCCAGGTGGTGCGCGTGGGGCCACAAACCCTTGGACCAGTTGTTGGTGACGGGCCCGGTGTAATAAACGTTGGTGGCGTAGACAAAGCCCTGCGGGTCGGCGGTCAGCGCTGAAAAATCAAACCCGCTTGCCAGGTGGTGGGCCAGCGCTTCGTTGATCAACTCGATGGCGCGCTGGGTGAAGGGGATGTCGGGGTCGGTGTAATGCGTTTTGGGATGCAAAGCGCGGTAATACGGCGCAACCACGTTGGTGTAGCGGCAACGGCCAATCGAGTTGTCGCGGAAAAAATCAAACACCGAGCCGCGGTTGCCGAAGCCACTGTAACCCGGCTGGTTGCAAAACCGCTCCACTTCCTCGCGGGCGATGGTGGCCGGTTCATCGCTGAAGTCGATCAACAGGCACAGCCCGGTGAAATCACCCACTGTCTGGCGCTGCGGCGGTGCCAGCAGCGGGCCACCCGCCGCCGCCATGGCCCGCAGGGCCTGCGTCTGGTGGCGCCGCTCTTCACGGCGTTGGTCACAGCGCCGCCCGGAGACGATCAGCGCCGATTCGCGCCCGGCGGCGGCTGCGCTTTCGCGCCGCACCCGCAGGCCGCGCGGCACACCGGCGCTGGTGCCATCGAGCCGGCCTGGCGCGCCCGGCGCGGGTTGCAAGGCATTGCCATCCGGCGACAACTGGGCGACTTCGTAGAAGCCGGTGGCCGGGTTGGGCGTCACGGTGAAACCGTCCAACGTCTCAAAAACGGCGTGGTATTGGTCACCCGAGCCGCGCAGCTGGATCTTGCTGCCGTCGGGCTGGGTGAACGTGAACAGTTTGGCGTTGAATCGGATCGACATGGGGCAGTCCTTCCAGCACAGTGAACGGGCGATGCGGCGGTTCGGCGCTATGGCTATGGCGCTGCATCGTTGCAGCGATACAGCACTGCTGGCGACTTTGCGCGCAGGAAAGGACGGCGTCAACCACCCACCCGGTGGTTTTTCCCCCATTTGCGGGAAGGAAGTTGGGGCTGAAGGTTTAACGCGGCTGCGCCAGCCTAAACAAGCGTGGCGCACCATGCAAAACGCCCACGTTCAGTGGGCGTTTGCCAAAGCGCTGATTGGAATCAGGACCGCTTTTTTGTTGGTTGCGCGAGAAGGATTTGAACCTCCGACCTTTGGGTTATGAGCCCAACGAGCTACCAAGCTGCTCCATCGCGCGGTAAGGGTGAATTCTACCACATCGGGGCTTGCCCGACGGGTGAATGGAACCTGAAAGTACGGTCTTTATGCCTTGGCTTCGTCTGCCGCCGGCGCTTCCACCGGCTCCGGACGATCCAGCAATTCGACCAGGGCCATCGGGGCGTTGTCGCCCACGCGGAAACCCATTTTCAGGATGCGTGAGTAACCGCCCGGGCGGGTCTTGAAACGCGGTCCCAGGTCGTTGAAGAGTTTGGTGACGCTGTCACGGTCACGCAGGCGGTCAAAGGCCAGGCGGCGGTTGGCCAGCGTGGGTTCTTTGGCCAATGTGATCATCGGCTCAATCACGCGGCGCAGCTCTTTGGCTTTGGGCAAGGTGGTCTTGATGACTTCGTGCGCAATGATGGAGTTCATCATGTTGCGCAGCATGGCGAGCCGGTGCTCGCTGGTGCGGTTGAGTTTGCGGAGTCCGTGTCCGTGGCGCATGGTGTTTTCCTTTGCTTTATTGAACCGGCAGCCGTGTCAGGTACTGCCGGGTTGACCACCCTTACCTTAACCTGGCAGGGTGGATCGTCTTGCCCCTTGCGGGGCGAATTTAAAAACTGATCGGTAAAAGCCGATCGATTTACCGCTTTTCCAGGGCGGCAGGTGGCCAGCTCTCGAGCTTCATGCCCAAGGTCAAACCACGTGATGCCAAAACTTCCTTGATCTCGTTGAGCGACTTGCGACCCAGATTGGGGGTCTTGAGCAGCTCGTTTTCGGTGCGCTGAATCAGGTCACCGATGTAATAGATGTTCTCGGCCTTGAGGCAGTTGGCAGAACGGACCGTGAGCTCCAGCTCGTCCACGGGGCGCAGCAGGATCGGGTCGAACTGGGTGTTGCCGCGTGGTGCGGGCGCGTCAAACGCGGCCAGCTCACTGCCTTCAAGCTGTGCGAACACGGCCAATTGCTCAACCAGGATCTTGGCCGAGGTGCGAACGGCGTCTTCGGCGGAAATGGCGCCGTTGGTTTCAATTTCGACGACCAGTTTGTCCAGGTCGGTGCGCTGCTCGACGCGGGCGCTTTCAACCGTGTAGCTCACCCGTTTCACCGGGGAAAAGGAGGCGTCCAGGACAATGCGGCCGATGGATTTGGTGGCTTCATCGCCGTAGCGGCGCATTGTGCCGGGCACATAACCACGGCCTTTTTCGACCTTGATCTGCATGTCCAGCTTGCCGCCGTGCGACAGATTGGCGATGACGTGCGAGGGGTTGATGATTTCAACGTCGTGCGGGGTCTGGATGTCGGCGGCGGTTACAACGCCTTCGCCGTCCTTGCGCAGGCTCAGCGTGACTTCGTCGCGGTTGTGCAAGCGGAACACAACACCCTTCAAATTCAACAGGATGTTGACGACGTCTTCCTGGACGCCGTCAATCGACGAGTACTCGTGCAAAACCCCGGCAATGGTGACTTCGGTCGCGGCGTAACCTGGCATGGAAGACAGGAGGACGCGGCGAAGCGCGTTGCCCAGGGTGTGGCCGTAACCACGCTCGAACGGTTCCAGTTCAACTTTGGCACGGTTGGTGCCCAGTTGCTCGACATTGATTGCTTTGGGTTTTAGCAGATTAGATTGCATGCAGACTTCCTCTCAATACCCCCGGCTCGTTACACCGGTAAGGCTGGTGAAGCACCTGGCAGGCGGTTGCCCGCAAGCCAGGGACGGATTCGAATGAAAAACGATAATGGATGACCCGCAGTGAAACGGATGACCGGCGTTTAGCGTGAGTAGAGCTCGACGATCAGGGACTCGTTGATGTCGGAGCCAAACTGGTCACGGTCAGGCACTTTCTTGAAGACGCCTTCAGCTTTGTCGGCGTTGACTTCAACCCAGGCCGGCATGCCGACTTGTTGTGCCAATTGCAGCGCCTCGGCCACGCGGTTTTGCTTTTTGGACTTGTCGCGGATGGCGATCACGTCGCCGGTCTTGACCATGTACGAGGGGATGTTCACCGACTGGCCGTTCACCGTCAGGGCCTTGTGCGACACCAGCTGGCGCGCTTCGGCGCGAGTGGAGCCAAAACCCATGCGGTAAACGACGTTGTCCAGGCGGGACTCCAGCAGGAACAGCAGGTTGGCGCCGGTGTTGCCCTTGCGGCGGTCAGCCTCGGCAAAGTAGCGGCGGAACTGGCGCTCCAGCACGCCGTACATGCGTTTAACCTTCTGCTTTTCGCGCAGTTGCAGACCGAAGTCGGAGGTGCGGGCGCCAGACGTGCGGCCATGCTGGCCGGGTTTGGATTCAAATTTGGCCTTGTCGCCGATTGAGCGGCGGGCGCTCTTGAGGAACAGGTCCGTGCCTTCACGGCGAGAGAGTTTGGCCTTGGGGCCGAGGTAACGTGCCACTTGAACTTCCTTTTATGTCATCTTCCGCAATTGCTTGCGGGAGCCATCAACCGTGGTTGGTGGCGGTGGGCTTGTTGAAAATGGGAATCCGGATTGCGGGGCAATCAGATCCTCCGGCGTTTCTGCGGGCGGCAGCCGTTGTGCGGAACCGGTGTGACGTCAGCAATCATGTTGATGCGGATGCCAAGCGCGGCCAGCGCGCGAACCGAAGACTCGCGGCCAGGGCCTGGGCCCTTGATCTCGACGTCCAGGTTCTTGATGCCTTGTTCAACCGCTGCGCGACCCGCCACTTCAGACGCCACCTGGGCGGCGAACGGAGTGGATTTGCGTGAACCTTTGAAACCCTGACCACCAGACGACGCCCACGACAAGGCATTGCCTTGGCGGTCGGTGATGGTGATGATGGTGTTGTTGAACGACGCATGCACGTGTGCGATGCCATCGGCAACGTTCTTGCGGACTTTTTTGCGTACGCGCTGGGCTGCGGTATTGACGGGTGCTTTTGCCATGGTGATCCTTCAGATCCTGTTATTTCTTCAATGCCGCTGCCGCCTTGCGCGGGCCCTTGCGGGTGCGTGCGTTGGTGCGGGTGCGTTGGCCGCGCATCGGCAGGCCGCGGCGATGGCGGAAACCGCGGTAGCAACCAATGTCCATCAAACGCTTGATGTTCATGGTGGTCTCGCGGCGCAGGTCGCCTTCGATGGTGATCAGGCCGATCTGGTCGCGGATTTTCTCCAGGTCCCCGTCGGACAAGTCCTTGATCTTCTTGGAATAGGCGATGTCGCATGCCTCGCAGATTTTGCGGGCGCGCGAGCGACCAATTCCGAAAATGGCCGTGAGGCCGATTTCAGAATGCTGATTTGGCGGAATGTTGATGCCAGCGATACGTGCCATGTTTGTCCTCTGATACTCTTGCAATAATGACCGCAATCAACCCTGGCGCTGCTTGTGGCGCGGATCTGTGCAGATCACGCGGACAATGCCCTTGCGCCGGATAATTTTGCAGTTGCGGCAAATTTTCTTGACCGAAGCCGAAACTTTCATTTCACTCTCCTAAAACTTCTGTTGGACGATTTCAAGACGACTTGAAATTCGCTTTTTTCAATAACGATTCGTATTGCTGGGACATCATGTAGTTCTGGACCTGTGACATGAAATCCATGGTCACCACAACAATGATCAGCAAAGAGGTGCCGCCAAAATAGAACGGCACGTTGTATTTCAAGATCAGGAACTCGGGCAGCAAACACACCAGGGTGATGTAGATGGCGCCGGCGAAGGTCAACCTGAGCAAGATCTTGTCGATGTACTTGGCCGTCTGGTCACCTGGGCGGATGCCCGGAACAAAGGCGCCGCTTTTCTTCAGGTTGTCGGCCGTCTCGCGGCTGTTGAACACCAGGGCGGTGTAAAAAAAGCAGAAAAACACAATCGCCGCCACATAGAACATGATGTAGATGGGCTGGCCGGGTGTAAGGGACGCGGCAATGTCTTTGAGCCAGCGCATGGATTCGCCGGTGCTGAACCAGCCAACCACGGTTGCGGGCAGCAAAATGATGGACGACGCGAAAATGGGCGGAATCACACCGGCCATGTTCAGCTTCAGGGGCAAGTGAGACGACTGGCCGCCATACACCTTGTTGCCAACCTGGCGACGCGCATAGTTCACCAGAATTTTGCGTTGACCGCGCTCGATGAACACCACAAAGTAGATCACCAGGACAACCAGGGCAGATATGAACAGAGCCACGATGATGCTCATCGCGCCGGTGCGGATCAACTCACCCATGCCACCCAATGCACTGGGCAAGCCGGCAGCGATACCGCCGAATATCAGGATGGAGATGCCGTTGCCCAGACCGCGCTCGGTGATTTGCTCACCCAGCCACATCAAAAACATGGTGCCGGCCGTCAGGGTGAAAACGGCAGTCAGGCGGAAACCAAAGCCGGGTGAAATCACCAGACCGGCGGAGCTTTCAAGCGCTACCGCAATACTCATCGACTGGAACAGGGCCAGGCCCAGGGTACCGTAACGGGTGTATTGGGTGATCTTGCGACGGCCGGCTTCGCCTTCCTTCTTCAGTTGCTCAAATGCCGGCAAGACGTACGTCAGCAATTGCATGATGATCGACGCCGAGATATACGGCATGATCCCCAGGGCAAAAACCGTAAAGCGCGACAAGGCACCGCCGGAAAACACGTTGAACATGCCCAACAGGCCACTTTGCTGGCCTTTGAAGAACTGCTGCAACTGGGCGGGGTCGATGCCAGGAACCGGAATGTGCGCACCAACGCGGTACACCACCAAAGCAAGCAACAAAAAGACCAGCCGACGACGCAGGTCGCCGAACTTGCCGGTTTTCGCCAGTTGATTCGCGTTGGTTGCCACGGAAATTCCTGTTTGAATGCTCTAAATTACGCTGTCGCGATCAAGCAACGCTGCCGCCAGCCGCTTCAATGGCAGCTTTTGCGCCGGCAGTGGCACCAACGCCCGTCACTTTGACGGCTTTGGTCAACGTGCCGGTTTTGATGATCTTGATGGTCTTGGCGCTTTCCTTGACCAGCCCGGCTTGTTTGAGCGTGAGCATGTCCACTTCAGCGGCACCGAGGAGCTCCAGCGACGTCAAGGTGACTTCAGCGTTGAACTGCAACTGGTGCGACTTGAAGCCGCGCTTGGGCAAACGGCGCTGCAGCGGCATCTGGCCGCCTTCAAAACCAACCTTGTGGTAGCCGCCCGCGCGGGACTTCTGGCCTTTGTGGCCGCGACCAGCGGTTTTGCCCAGACCCGAGCCAATGCCACGGCCCACACGGCGTTTGTAGTGTTTGGCGCCGTCAGCCGGCTTAATGCCATTGAGTTCCATCATCAACCCCTAAATTTCAAGTCGAAGTACCGACCACTTAAAGCACTTTGACCAGGTAACTGATCTTGTTAATCATGCCGCGAACTTCAGGTGTGTCCACCAGTTCACGGGTGCTGCGGATTTTGCGCAGACCCAGGCCGCGCACGGTAGCGCGGTGGTCTTCCTTGCAGCCAATCGGGCTCTTGACGAGCTGGACTTTTACGGTTTGTTGTGTCGACATGTCTAAACTCCGGTTCAGGCGAACAGCTCTTCGACCGTCTTGCCACGTTTGGCCGCGACTTCAGCCGGCGTAGACGCGTGGGACAGGGCGTTCAACGTGGCGCGAACCATGTTGTAGGGGTTGGTCGAACCGTGGCTCTTGGCCACGATATCGGTGATGCCCATGACTTCAAAAACAGCGCGCATCGGGCCGCCGGCAATGATGCCGGTTCCCTTGGGAGCCGGCGCCATCATGACGGCGGCGGCGCCGTGCTGGCCCATCACCTTGTGGTGGATCGAGCCATTCTTGAGCGAAATTTTGGTCAGGTTGCGGCGGGCTTCTTCCATGGCCTTTTGCACGGCTGCCGGCACTTCTTTCGATTTGCCTTTGCCCATGCCAACTCGGCCATCGCCATCACCCACCACTGTCAGAGCCGCGAAACCCAAAATGCGGCCACCCTTGACGACTTTGGTAACGCGGTTGATTGCGATCATCTTTTCGCGCAGGCCGTCTTCCGGACCTTCCGCTTTACCCTGCATCTTTGCTTGAACTTTAGCCATTCTTTAATCCAATTCTTAGAACTGCAAGCCTGCTTCACGTGCTGCGTCAGCGAGCGCTTTGACGCGGCCGTGGTACGCAAACCCGGAACGGTCAAATGCCACTTTGTCGACGCCGGCTGCTTTCGCTTTTTCAGCCACGCGCTTGCCAATCGCCTGGGCTGCAGCGACATTGCCGCCTTTGCCCGATGCGCCCAATTCCTTGCGGACTTCGGCTTCGGCGGTGGATGCGGCAGCCAGCACTTTGGCGCCGTCGCCAGAAATGACGCTGGCGTAGATGTGCAGGTTGGTGCGGGTCACAGTCAATCGCGCGACGCCCTGGGTGGCGATGCGGATCCGGGTTTGCCTTGCCCGGCGAAGACGCTGCTCTTTTTTGGTCAACATCATGCTGCCCCTTACTTCTTCTTGGTTTCTTTGATCGTGATCTTTTCGTCCACGTAGCGGATGCCTTTGCCTTTGTAGGGCTCGGGCGGACGAATGGCACGGATTTCAGCAGCCACCTGGCCCACGCGCTGGCGGTCTGCACCTTTGATCACAATCTCGGTGGGTGTTGGCGTTGCAACGGCGATGCCCGCAGGCATGAACTTGTCAACCGGGTGCGAATAACCCACCGTCAAATTCAGCTTGGCGCCCTGGGCCTGGGCTTTGTAACCCACACCGACCAGGCTCAGCTTCTTCTCGAAGCCTTTGGTGACACCCACCACCATGTTGTTGACCAACTGACGCATGGTGCCGCTCATGGCATTCGCTGCGCGTGACTCGTTGGCTGGCTTGAAGCTCAGCTTGCCACCTTCGTTTGCGACGGTCACGAGGGCGTTCTGGCTGAGCGACAAAACGCCACCAGTTCCTTTGACATTGATCTGCTCGACCTTGATCGACACGTCCACTCCAGCGGGGACGGCAATCGGCATTTTTCCTATACGGGACATGTTCTGTTTCTCCTCAATGCCACGCGTCAGGCGACGTAACAGAGCACTTCGCCACCGACACCGGTAGCGCGCGCCTTGCGGTCGGTCATGACACCTTTGGGCGTGGTCACGATGGCAACACCCAGGCCGTTTTGGACTTGGGGGATGGCGTCGCTGCCGCGGTAAACGCGAAGGCCAGGGCGGCTGACGCGCTCAATGCGCTCAATCACCGGGCGGCCCGCGTAATACTTCAAGGCAATTTCCAGCTCGGACTTGCCCTGGTCGTTGGTCACTTTGAAACCGTCGATGTAGCCTTCGTCCTTCAGGACCTGGGCTATCGCCACTTTCACTTTGGATGACGGAACTGATACGGTCGTCTTTGCCACCATTTGGGCATTGCGGATGCGTGTCAGCAAGTCAGCGATGGGATCACTCATGCTCATATATATTCTCCTGGCGCGTGCTTGGCCGGTTTACCAGCTGGCTTTCATGATGCCGGGGATTTCTCCGGCAAAAGCCATTTCGCGGATCTTTGCGCGGGCCAGCCCGAAGTGCTGGAATGTGCCGCGGGGACGACCCGTGATCGAGCAGCGGTTGCGCTGGCGCGTCGGGTTGGCGTTGCGCGGCAGTTTCTGCAGTTCGAGGCGGGCCTGGGCGCGCTCTTCGTCACTGCGTTTTGCGTCATTGGCGATGCCTTTGAGTTCCGCGTGTTTTTTCGCGTACTTGGCAACCAGTTTGTCGCGCTTGAGCTCGCGCTCGATTAAAGCCATTTTTGCCACAGGTTACCTCAGTTCTTGAACGGGAAACGGAAACCAGCGAGCAGCGCCTTGCACTCTTCGTCGGTCTTTGCAGTTGTGGTGATGCTGATATTGAGGCCGCGCAAGGCATCGACCTTGTCATACTCAATCTCAGGGAAAATAATCTGTTCCTTGACGCCGATGTTGTAATTGCCGCGGCCGTCAAAGGCGCGTCCGGAAATACCACGGAAGTCGCGCACGCGGGGCAGTGCCACGGTGACGAAACGGTCGAGGAACTCATACATCTGCACGCCACGCAACGTAACCATGCAGCCAATGGCCTGGCCTTCGCGGATCTTGAATCCGGCGATGGCCTTCTTGGACTTGGTCACCACGGGTTTCTGGCCGGCGATCTTGGTGAGGTCGCCCACGGCGTTGTCCATCACCTTTTTGTCGGCGACAGCTTCGCTCACACCCATGTTCAGGGTGATCTTGGAGAGGCGCGGAACCTGCATCGGCGACTTGTAGCCGAATTTGGCGATCAGCTCGGGCGCGATTTTTTCGCGGTAGTGTTGTTGCAAACGTGCCATTTTTATGCCACCTTGATTTCTTCGCCGCTGGACTTGTAAACGCGCACGCGTTTGCCGTCAGCCAGCAGTTTGATGCCCACACGGTCAGCCTTGCCGGTAACCGCATTGAAAATGGCCACGTTGGACTGGTGGATGGGCATGGTTTTTTCAACGATGCCGCCGGTCACACCCTTCATGGGGTTGGGCTTGGCGTGTTTTTTCACCAAATTGATGCCCTCGACCACCACATGGCTGTCGTCCTTGCGCAAGGAAACCTTGCCGTGCTTGCCTTTGTCACGCCCGGCCAGGACGATGACTTCGTCGCCTTTGCGAATTTTGTTCATGGCTACCTCGGAATATTTCTACAGAACTTCAGGCGCCAACGACACGATCTTCATGAACTTCTCGGTACGCAGTTCACGCGTCACGGGTCCGAAGATGCGGGTGCCGATGGGCTCCAGCTTGGCGTTGAGCAACACGGCGGCGTTGCCGTCGAATTTGACCAGTGAACCATCAGAGCGGCGGATGCCCTTGGCGGTGCGAACCACCACGGCACTGTAGATTTCGCCTTTTTTGACGCGGCCACGTGGCGCGCATTCCTTGATGCTCACCTTGATCACATCGCCAACACTTGCGTAACGGCGCTTCGAACCACCCAGCACCTTGATGCACAGGACGGATTTCGCGCCGGTGTTGTCGGCAACTTCCAGTCGAGATTCAGTTTGGATCATTTCAATTTATTCCCAACTTGCACCGCACGCCTTGGGTTTCCCGTGGGGCTAGCAGTCAGTCTTGGGCCCGTCAACCTTGGCGTGAACCATTCACGCCAACGCCTTTGAGCAGAATTCCTACAGATTTCATTCGCCACCCCGGTCCACTCGCAGGCAAGACTGCCTGTCCACAATACCTGAGCTTTTTAAGCGAAGCCCTCGATTATGCCAAAGAAATGAACGATCGTCAACGACTGGGCAAAAGAATTTAGGCGAATCTAGCCCAAACCTTCCAATGAATGGCCTGAATACTGCCTCGCCAGGGCCTGAAACCCAGCCAGTTGCGGGTCTGCGCCGGTTTCTTCCTGCAAGATGGCGCCCACTTTGGGGGCCAGGCGCGCCGCCAAAGCGGCGTCCAGAAACAACAACCTCGAGCGGCGGGCCAGCACGTCCTCGACCGTACGGGCATATTCATGGCGAGCCGCAAAACGCACCATGGATTCGCTCAGGCCGTCCGCCAGCGCCTTGTCGTCGCCCGGCAACGCCTGTACGTAATCCTGGTCGGCTCCATAGGAGTGCAATCCGGGCGCCTCGCAAATGGACGGCCAGACCGCATCGCTGGCGCCAGCGCCCACCAGGCGCAACTGGTTGGTGGTTCCAGGCTTTCGGCGGTTTTTCCCGCCGGACGTCGCCCCGGCAAGCAGCCCTTTGGCGAAACATTTTTCCAACACGTCTTCGGCCATCGCCCTGTAGGTGGTCCATTTGCCGCCGGTGACCGTCACCAGGTTGCTGCGACTGACCAGCACCGTGTGCTCGCGGCTCAAGCCCTTGGTGTTGTCGCCGTCGTCGTCCAGCGGTTTGACGAGGGGCCGCAGGCCCACCCAGACGCTGCGGATGTCCGCCAGACTTGGCGCGCGGTGCAGGTAACGGGCCGATTCGCTCATGATGAACGCAATCTCTTCCTTGAAGGGCGTGGGTTCGCGGGGCAAATCGTCTCGGGGCGTGTCGGTGGTGCCCAAAATCACCTTGCCCAGCCAAGGCACCGCGAACAACACCCGGCCATCGGCGGTTTTGGGCACCATCAGGCCCACATTGGCCTGCAAAAACGCGCGGTCCACCACCAAATGCACCCCCTGGCTTGGCGCCACCATGGGTTTTGTAGGGCGGCGGCCGTCCTTCGGGTTGGCTTCACCGTCCTTGAACCGCAATTCGTCCACCCAAACACCAGCCGCGTTGATGATGCAGGCGGACTTGATCTTGTAAGACACGCCGGTTTCGGTGTCTTTGCACAGCAAGCCCGCCACTTTGCCGCCGTCAAACAGCAAATCCACTGCCTTGCAATAGTTGACCAGGAGCGCACCGTGCACGGCGGCCGTGCGCGCCAGTGCCAGCGCCAGCCGGGCGTCATTGAACTGGCCGTCCCAATATTTCACGCCGCCATGCAGGCCGTCCGGCTGGGCTGTGGGCAGGTTTTCCAGCGTCTGGCTGCGGCTCAAAAACTCGGTCTTACCCAGGCCGGATTTGCCCGCCAATGCGTCGTACAGCTTGAGCCCAGCGCCATAAAACGGCGTTTCCCACCATTTGTAGGAGGGCATGATGAAGGGCAGCGGCTGCGCCAGGTGCGGCGCATTGTGCAGGAGCGTGGTGCGCTCGTGCAGGGCTTCGCGCACCAGGGCCACATTGCCTTGCGCCAGGTACCGCACGCCGCCGTGCACCAGTTTCGTCGCCCGGGACGAGG
Organism: Rhodoferax sp.; assembly: GCA_031373455.1. Classification (GTDB taxonomy): domain Bacteria; phylum Pseudomonadota; class Gammaproteobacteria; order Burkholderiales; family Burkholderiaceae_C; genus JANYCG01. Next base: position 518 of record JANMMR010000364.1, on the reverse strand, counting down.
TGCCTTTGGCAAAGTCATGCGACTCAACCAGCACCACGCTGAAGCCCCGGGCGGCCGCATCGAGCGCCACACCCAGACCGGTAGCACCACCGCCCACGATGGCCAGGTCATAGGTGCGCGGCTCGGCCAGGCGCGCCAGCAGGGCCGCGCGCCCGGTAGGCAAGGGTTTTGGGTTTGCGGCGGTGTCTGTCATCGATGCGAGGGCATTTCAGGCAAGCGCCCAGCCGCGCGAGCGCTCTACCGCCTGCTGCCAGCGTGCCCGCTTGGCCGCGCGCTCATCCGCGCCCATGGCGGGCTCAAAGCGGCGGTCCACGCCCCATTGCGCCGCCACTTCCTGCGCGCCCGACCAAAACCCTGTGGCCAGACCGGCCAGGTAGGCGGCCCCGAGCGCCGTGGTTTCGGTGACTTTCGGGCGAACCACCGGCACTCCAAGAAAATCCGCCTGCATCTGCATCAAAAGGTTGTTGCGGCAGGCGCCGCCGTCAACCCGCAGTTCCGAAAGCTCAATGCACGAATCC
>JANMMR010000339.1:0-2081 GCA_031373455.1 Rhodoferax sp. | reverse complement strand
CTCTGCGGCTGCACCAGGGCCACCGAATTGGAATACGCGTCTTGAATCATGCGGATGTCCAGTGGCTCCGGAAAAACCTGCATGTCGGTCGCCAGCACACGCAGGTCGTGGCTGTCGCGTGGGCGAAAAAGCACACGGTGTTCGCCTAGAGTGACGGGTTGCGCGTAGCGGTAGTGGGTGGTGTGTGTGATGTTGAAGAAAACAGACATGCAAATAGGCGTGGGAGTGGGCGTGGGAGTGGATCGGGCAGACATGCATAGCATCGCCAAGCGACGCCAGGGCGTCCATCGGTTGGCACCGCGATGGCCTGTCGGCGCTGTCTTACCGTTCAAGCTTCGCGCCTATAACCCGCTCCGATCGGGGAGCTTGCTTTTTGCTATGTAAAAGATAGCAAACTATTAATATTCCACGTGACTTGAATGCGATAATTTGTCCAAATCTATTGATTTTTGCCAATTTTCATAAAAAAGTTAACATGCAAGTTAATTATTCTGAATTTCCCCTGCGCTGGCGCATTTACATTGCCGTGGCGTGGGCGTCGGTTTTCACCATCCAGCTTGCGTGGCTGAGCCGCCGGTTTGTGTGCGGTAGCGTACAGACGCCCAGCGGTTGGCCATCCATCATTTACCCGAAATGAGGCATGAACCCAGGGGCAGCTCGAGCTTTGCAAAACGCAATCTGTCCCTTTGCGTTCAACGAAAGGAAGCACGATGAAGCCGTCAAAAAAACCTTCCAGCAGCGGCAGTGGTGTGCAAATGCACCTCACGCCGGTGGAGGCAGCGCAGTTCCCGATGCAGGCGCAGATGGACGCCAGCCGCGAGAGCGCGCGCAAGGCGGCGCAGCTGCAGGCGCCGCGCCAATCCAAACGCCCGCTTGCCCGCACGGGCAAGCTTCAGTCCGCAGGCTGAGTTGCGTGGCCTGTCAGGCCCCGTTGTACAACTGCCGCAACTCCCGTTTGAGCAGCTTGCCGCTCGGGTTCTTGGGCGGGCTGTTGGCGAAGATCAACCGTTTGGGCGTTTTGGAGCCGACCAGGTGTTGTGCGCAGCAGGTTCAGCGCCATCACCGCCAGCAGCAATGCTGACGCACCCATCTTGAACGAGATGCGTCAGGCTTCGCGCTGGTGCACCGGCACCTGCACGGGTGGTGTGGGACCTTTGCCGAGAATCAGCCGCGTCACCAGCTTGCGCGCTTCGCTGTACACCAGCACCAGGCTGGCCATGCCCAGGCACGTCAGCCATTGATCCAGCGAGAGCGGCACAGTGCCAAACGCAAGGTTCAGGACGGGCACATGGATGACAGCGATTTGCAGCAGTGCAGACAGCGCCACGGCGCCCCACAACCACGGATTGACAAACAGATTTTTGAATGCGCTGGCGGTTTCCGAGCGGGCGTTGAGGCATTGAACTAAATGCGCCATCACCAACACCGTGAACCCCGCTGTGCGGGCATTGGCGATGTTGCCGATCTCACCGCTGGCGCCAATTGGCGCGATCAACCCGCCGGGCAGGTACATGTCCATCGTCAGCAGTGCCACGACGGCTATCACCAATCCGATCTCAAATACGCCTGCCCACATGTGCAGGCCGATCACCCGTTCGTTCATGTGGCGCGGCTTGCGGGCCATCACGTCATCGGTGGGCGGATCAACACCCATCGCCAGCGCGGGCCATGAATCGGTGATCAGGTTGAGCCACAGGATCTGCGTGGCCAGCAGCGGCAATACCAAAGCACCACTCCCGCCGGCGGGCGAGCTGAGCCCGATCACGCCAGCGCCCACCACGCCCAGGAAGACCGTCAGCACCTCACCCATGTTGGAGGAGAGCAGGTAGCGCAAAAACTTGCGGATGTTGTCAAACAGGCTGCGCCCCTCGCGCACAGCGTCCACGATGGTGGCGAAGTTGTCGTCCGCGAGGATCACTTTGGCCGCTTCCTTGGTGACCTCGGTTCCGGTAACACCCATGGCAACACCAATGTTGGCCGCCTTCAAGGCTGGGGCATCGTTGACGCCGTCACCCGTCATGGCCACGACTTGTCCGCCCGCCTGAAGTGCTGCCACGATGCGCAGCTTGTGGGCGGGCGAT
>JANMMR010000276.1:0-3635 GCA_031373455.1 Rhodoferax sp. | reverse complement strand
TGGCGCTGCTGATCGACGAACCCTTTCCCGGCCGCAACGTGGTGCGCATCCTGCTCATCTCTCCGTTTTTCGTGATGCCCACGGTGAACGCGCTGATGTGGAAGCACATGATGATGAACCCGATCTACGGCGTGTTGTCGCAGATCTGGATGTTTTTTGGCGCAGAGCCGGTTGATTGGCTCACCGACTTTCCGCTCTCCAGCGTGATCGTGATGGTGGCCTGGCAATGGCTGCCCTTTGCCACGCTGATTTTCATCACCGCGCTGCAATCCATGAGCCGCGAGCAGCTCGAGGCCGCGCGCATGGATGGTGCCACGTATTTGCAGCAGCTGCGTTACCTGGTGTTGCCGCACCTGGGCCGCTCGATTGCCGTGGTGGTGATGATCGAGATGATTTTCCTGCTCTCGGTGTTTGCCGAAATTTTCACCACCACCAGCGGCGGGCCGGGTGATGCCAGCACCAATGTGGCGTTTCTCATCTTCAAACAGGCCTTGTTGAATTTCGACGCAGGTGTGGCCTCGGCCGGGGCGCTGTTTGCCGTGGTGCTGGCGAACATTGCGTCTATCTTCCTTATCCGCATGGTGGGCAAGAACCTTGACTGATATGGCCCCCACGCTTGTCACTTCGTGTACTGCGCTGCCCCCGCGCTGGCCTGGCCTGCGCTTCGGTTGGTGTGGGGCCGTGCCTAGCTTGGGGCGGCCCGGCGCGTCGGCAATGCCATGACCCCCACGCTTCTGATCCGCACACTTGTGGCGTGGCTTGTCACGCTGATGCTTTTCTTTCCGCTGGGCTGGTTGATCCTCACGGCGTTCAAAACCGAACTGCAGGCCATCGAGGTGCCGCCGCTTTTCGTGTGGACGCCGACGCTGGAGAATTTTGTCGAGGTGGAAGCGCGTAGCGACTACCTGCTGTATGCCAAAAACTCGCTGGTAACGAGTGTTGTGTCCACCCTTCTGGGCCTGGCCATCGCCGCGCCGGCGGCTTATTCCATGGCATTTTTCCGCACCAAGCGCACCCGCGACATCCTGTTGTGGATGTTGTCGACCAAGATGATGCCCGCGGTTGGCGCGCTGGTGCCCATTTACGTGCTGGCGCAGAAGGCCGACCTGCTGGACACCCAGCTCGCGCTGATCATTGTTTTCACCTTGTCCAATCTGCCCATCATGGTGTGGATGTTGTATTCCCACTTCAAGGATATCCCGCACGAAATCCTCGAAGCGGCGCGCATGGACGGCGCCACCCTGTGGCAGGAGTTCCACCGCGTCTTGTTGCCGCTGGCACTCGGCGGCCTGGCTTCATGTGGTTTGTTGTGCCTGGTGCTGAGCTGGAACGAAGCGTTCTGGTCGCTCAACCTTTCCGCCGCGAAAGCCGGAACGCTGGCCGCATTGATCGCGTCCTACTCAAGCCCCGAAGGTTTGTTTTGGGCCAAGTTGTCTGCGGCGTCGTTTCTGGCGATCGGGCCGATCGTGGTGTTTGGCTGGTTCAGCCAGAAGCAGCTGGTGCAGGGTTTGACGTTTGGCGCGGTGAAATAAACCGCAGCGCCCAGGAGCATGGACATGGCCTTCCTTCAACTTAAAAACGTCGAGAAAAGCTTCGGTGCAGTCAACGTCATCAAGGGCATTGACCTGGACATCCAGAAGGGCGAGTTTGTCGTCTTCGTCGGTCCCTCGGGTTGTGGCAAGTCAACGCTGCTGCGGCTGATTGCGGGGCTTGAGTCGGTCAACAGTGGTTCGCTGCATCTGGATGGCCGAGACATCACCCGCTTGCCGTCGAGCAAACGCGACCTGGCCATGGTGTTCCAGAGTTACGCGCTGTACCCGCACATGAGCGTGTACGACAACATGAGTTTTGCGTTGACGCTGGCCAAGGTGGACAAAACCGTGATCGACGAAAAGGTCAGGCGCGCCGCCGGCATCCTGAACCTGGAGCCCTACCTGGACCGCCAGCCCAAAGACCTCTCGGGCGGCCAGCGGCAACGCGTGGCGATTGGCCGTGCCATCGTGCGGGCACCCAAGGTGTTTCTGTTTGACGAGCCTTTGTCGAACCTCGACGCCGCCTTGCGCGGCCAGACCCGCGTGGAAATCGCCAAGCTGCACCGGGATCTGGGCGCAACCACGGTGTATGTCACGCACGACCAGGTCGAGGCCATGACGCTGGCTGACCGGGTGGTGGTGCTGCGCGAAGGCCGCATCGAGCAGGTGGGTACACCGCTGGAGCTTTACGACAAACCCGCCAACCAGTTTGTTGCCCAGTTCATTGGCACACCCCAAATGAACGTGGTGGCCGGCGCTGCCGTGCCGCAACTGGCCCAGGCATTCAGCGTGCCCGTGCCGGCAGGCGGATTCATTGGCCTGCGGCCGGAGTCCATCTTGCTCCAGGCCGTGGGTTCCGGCCAGATCAAGGGCAAGGTTGAACTGGTTGAGGCGCTCGGTGCCGAGACGCTGATTTACGTAACCAGCGAGCAAGGTGCGCAGCTGGTCTCGCGCCAGAACACGCGCACGCGGGTCAAAGTGGGTGAAGAGGTGGGCATTGCCATCGACACCGAAACCGCGCATTTGTTTGATGCGCAGGGGCGCATCGTGCACGCGGGCGCCATTGCCGGCAGTGCCGTGGGCTGACGCCGCCTGATGCCGAACGCTGCCGTCTGATGCCGCCATTTGAAAGTTTCTGAAATTGACCATGCCGACTTCCACCGTGCCCCACGTCATCCTGCACCTGGGGCTGGGCTCCTTCCACCGCGCGCACCAGGCGGTTTACCTGCACGAATTGCGGGAATCCGGTGACATGCGCTGGGTGCTTGCTGGTGGCAACATCCGCGGCGACATGGCCGACACCATTGAAGCCCTGCGGGTCCAGGGTGGCGCCTACACGCTGGAGACCGTCACGCCGGCCCAGGAGCGACATTACACACGCATCGAGTCCATCAAGACCATTGTTCCGTATGAGCCCTCACTGGCCGGCCTGATCGCGCTGGGCAGTGACGCGAACACCCGCATCATTTCGTTCACGGTGACCGAGGCCGGTTATTACCTGGACCCGTCCTACCAGCTGGACCCAACCTTGCCCGACGTGGCCGCAGACATCGCATCGGCAAAAAGCGGCTCAGCTGGCAGCACCATTTACGGCGCACTCACGGCCATCTTGCGCGCCCGGATGAAGCAGGGCGGTGGCCCGGTGACACTGCTGAACTGTGACAACCTGCGCCACAATGGCGAACGGTCGCGCGAGGGATTGCTGCAGTTCATCACACAGCTTTGCGACCCCGGGCTGCTCGAATGGGTGAAGATCCACACCAGCAGTCCCAATGCCATGGTGGACCGTATCACACCGCGCCCCACGCCGGATGTGGCCGAGCGGGTGAAGGCGGCCACGGGTCGCAGTGACCCGGCGGCGGTGATGGGCGAGAGCTTCATCCAGTGGGTGGTTGAAGACCGCTTTGTCAATGGGCGGCCCGATTGGGAACGCGTGGGTGTCGAAATGGTGCAGTCGGTCACGGCACACGAGGAGGCCAAAATCCGCCTGCTCAACGCCACACACAGCTGCATCGCCTGGGCCGGTACGCTGGCGGGTTACACCTACATCGACGAGGGAGCGCGTGATCCCGCAATCCGCCAGATGGCTTTTGATTACGTGAC
>JANMMR010000243.1:0-1528 GCA_031373455.1 Rhodoferax sp. | reverse complement strand
CCGAAGCCTGGCGTGGTGTTGTGCTCATGCGGCCTCCTTCATCGCTCTGGCTTGTTGTTTGGCCGAATAAGCCAAGGCCGCCTCGCGCACCCAGGCGCCGCTCTCGTGCGCCTTCACGCGGGTGGCCAGGCGCTCCTTGTTGCACGGTCCGTCGCCATTGACCACAGCCCAGAAGTCGTCCCAATCGATCTGGCCGTAGTCGTGGCAGCCTTTGGCTTCGTTCCACTTCAAATCAGGGTCGGGCAATGTGACGCCCAGTACCTTGCATTGCGGCACGGTGGCGTCAACAAACTTCTGCCGCAGTTCGTCGTTGCTGATGCGTTTGATGCCCCATTTCATGCCTTGTGCGCTGTTGGGCGAATCGACATCCGGCGGGCCAAACATGGCCAGCACCGGCCAATACCAGCGGTTCACCGCGTCTTGCACCATCTGGCGCTGCTCGGGCGTGCCGCGCATCTGCGCCATCAGGCTCTCGAAACCCTGGCGCTGGTGAAAGGATTCTTCTTTGCAGATGCGCACCATCGCCCGCGCGTACGGGCCATACGAGCAGCGGCAAATCGGCACCTGGTTCATGATCGCCGCGCCGTCAACCAGCCAGCCGATCACGCCCACATCCGCCCAGGTGAGTGTGGGGTAATTGAAGATGCTGCTGTATTTGGCGCGGCCGCTGTGCAGCCCGTCGAGCATCTGCTCTCGCGAGGTGCCCAGCGTCTCGCCGGCGCTATAGAGATACAGGCCGTGGCCGCCTTCGTCTTGTACCTTGGCCAGCAAAATCGCCTTGCGTTTCAATGACGGCGCGCGTGAAATCCAGTTGCCTTCGGGCTGCATGCCGATGATCTCGCTGTGCGCATGCTGGCTGATCTGGCGCACCAGGGTTTTGCGGTAAGCCTCGGGCATCCAGTCTTGCGGCTCGATCTTGCCGTCGGCGTCCATCACCGCGTCAAAAGCCGCCTGCCGCGCCTGGTCTTCCAAACTAGCCACGGCCTGCGGCCCGCTGGCCTTGGGCGCCTCAGCGCCCGCTGGACTATCCATCGCCTGGGTGTACATCCGGTTCTCCTGCAAACCTCACTTGGAGGGTGACAACGTGTTGAATGGGACGATTGTACCCATTAACCAACCGATTGGTCGGTTAATTATTGGGAAATTTGAAATTGACCTTTTTACCGGGCTGGCCAGTGGCGGGAATGGATGTTGATTTTTGTAATTGTTAACATGGGTATTAACAAATTCATCAAAAAGGCGGTGATTTTGCAAAATGCAAGACTTTTTAACATGCAAGTCACGTGAAATATAAATTGTTTGCTATTGATTAAGTAGCAAGCTCGGAATTGTTCTGTCAAGCCGCATTGCGCTTGATCAACCCCCGCCCGGCGACAGGGCCATGCGCATGCGGTTTTGGCACGAAATCACGCGCGACACGAAAAATGCGTGCGACACGGTGGTCGCCCATTTTTTGGGAATTCCGCCAAACGGGTTTCCGCGCGCCTTTCGAGCCAAAGCCCGGTCGCACAGCCCAATCACCAGGCTC
>JANMMR010000233.1:0-4331 GCA_031373455.1 Rhodoferax sp. | reverse complement strand
GCCCGTGGTGTCACGCGAACTGGGCTTGGCCCGTCGGCGGGGCGCAGCCTTGCGCGCGCCCGCCCAAGTTTTTCATGACCACCTTCGATCGGCGCTCAAAGCCAGACGCTGATCACTGTTCCAACTGGCTAAATTAGCCTTCCGCCCTCACGAAGGACGCACAAAAGCTATTTTATTTATAGCATTACTGAAGGGTCGGTGTACAAAAGCGGCAGCGGCAGGCGTTGCCCGGCCAGGTAATCTTCCATGCAGCGCAACACCAGCGGGCTGCGGTGGCGCAGGGTGGAGGCGCGGACCTCGTCGGGCGTCATCCACAGGGTGCGCACAATGCCCACGTCGAGCGTGGCACCGGCCTGCGGCTCGCCCAGCTCGCCGCAAAAGGCAAAACGCAGGTAGGTGATGTCTTCGCCCGTCGCCGCGCGTTGCAGGCGCGACATGTACACGCCCACCAGCGCGGTCGGGCTGAAGCGGTGCGTGGTTTCTTCAAGCGCCTCGCGGGCGCAGGCGCCGATGAGCGATTCGCCCGGGTCCAGGTGGCCGGCCGGGTTGTTGAGCTTGAGGCCCTCCGAGGTCTGCTCCTCAATCAGCATGAATTTACCGCCGCGTTCAATGATCGCAGCCACAGTGACGCTGGGTTTCCATCGGGTGTCCATGCCTGATTATGCATAGCGTACTGCAACGCCTGCTTGTGGCGAAAACTTGACCGGCAGGCGCGCAATCTCGGGTAAGCTAGCGGCCAAACAACCTGAATTCGCTGAGGAGCCCACCATGTTGATTGGAATACCCGCAGAAACCGCTGCGGGCGAAACCCGTGTCGCGGCAACGCCCGAGACGGTCAAAAAACTCAAAGCCCAGGGGCACACACTCCGCATCCAGTCCGGCGCCGGCGTGGCAGCCAGCGTGACCGACGCCGCCTTCGTGGCTGCCGGTGGCGAGATCACCGACGCCGCAGGCGCCCTGGCTTGCGAGCTGGTGCTCAAAGTGCGCAGCCCGTCAGACGCAGAATGCGCCCAGATGAAAACCGGCACCACGCTCGTGGGCATGCTCAACCCGTTTGACGCGGCCGGTTTGCAAAAACTCGCCAGCGCGGGCCTCACCGCCTACGCGCTCGAAGCCGCGCCGCGCACCACCCGCGCGCAAAGCATGGACGTGCTCTCCAGCCAGGCGAACATCGCCGGTTACAAGGCCGTGATGATGGCGGCCGGCCAATACCAGCGTTTCTTCCCCATGCTGATGACGGCTGCCGGCACGGTCAAAGCCGCCCGGGTGGTGATTCTGGGTGTGGGCGTAGCGGGCCTGCAGGCGATTGCCACCGCCAAACGCCTGGGCGCGGTGATCGAAGCCAGCGACGTGCGCCCCAGCGTGAAGGAGCAGATCGAGTCGCTCGGCGGCAAGTTCATCGAAGTCTCTTACGACACGCCGGAAGAAAAGGAAGCGGCGGTGGGTGTGGGCGGTTACGCCAAACCCATGCCGCCCTCGTGGCTGGCGCGCCAGCAGGTCGAAGTGGCCAAACGCGTGGCGCTGGCTGACATCGTGATCTCCACTGCGCTGATTCCCGGTCGCGCGGCGCCGACGCTGATCACCGAAGACATGGTCAAAAGCATGAAGCCCGGCTCTGTCATCGTTGATATCGCCGCCGGCAAAGGCCCCAACGGTGGCGGCAACTGCCCGATCTCGGAAGCCGACAAAACCGTGGTGAAACACGGCGTGACCCTGATCGGCGAAACCAACCTCGCCGCGCTGGTGGCCGCAGACGCGTCGGCGCTCTACGCCCGCAACGTGATCGACTTCCTCAAGCTCATCATCAACAAAGACGGCGCGCTGCATGTCGATATGGCAGACGACATCGTCGCTGCTTGTTTGATGGCCCAGGGGGGTGATGTGAAGCGGAAATCATGATGAAGCGCGGCATTACACAGGGTTTGGCGGCCGTGGCTGCACTGGCGTGTTCGCTTGCGGTTGCGCCCGCCGTGGCGCAGGAACTGGCCAAAATCGACGGGGTTCAGGCACTCGGACGCGCCAAGGTGGTGTTGCCCCAGGGCGGCCAGTGGGTGCTGCTGGATGCCAAAAACCAGGATTCGCCCTACGGCGGCTCCCAGACGGGGACCATTCCCGCGGAGTACAAGGTTTGGGCTTTGCTTAACCCGGCCAAGGAATTGCGGGCTGTCCTGATCATGCGCGCCAGCGCGCCCTGGGGCTATTCAGCGGGCACGATGCAATGGGTGCCCAATTGCAAAGCCGACCCCAAGTGGTATGTGGTTGACCAAAGCGGGTACACCGGGTTGGACTGCCTGATCGTGCGCGGGCGTGTGGGGTTTGGCACCCAGTCGCCCGCCCCGGTTGGCGACATTGCCGCGAAACTGGCGGCGGCAGGCGTCGCACTGCCGGGTCAGGTGCTGGCTCTCCAGCATTCGGTGGGCAACGACAAGGGCAGTTTCATCGAGGCCCGATTGTTGACATCAGTGAAGTTTCGCGGTGCGGCGGGCGAAGCGGCCCCGGCGGGCCAGCTCAACACCATTCACGCGTCGACGGCGCGCTGGGCCGACTTGCTCGCCCAAGCGGCGCGGGGCAGTATGGGATCGATTAGCGGCGAATACAAACTGCCCGATATGAATTTTTCGGAGTGACACCATGGACATCGTTTCCCCCACCATCACCAACTTGATCATCTTTGTGCTGGCCATCTACGTGGGTTACCACGTGGTGTGGACAGTCACCCCGGCGCTGCACACGCCGCTGATGGCGGTGACCAACGCCATTTCGGCCATCGTCATCGTCGGCGCCATGCTGGCGGCGGCGCTCACCGAAACCACCTTGGGCAAGTCGATGGGCGTGCTCGCCGTGGCGCTGGCAGCGGTGAATATTTTTGGCGGCTTTCTGGTGACGCGGCGCATGCTGGAGATGTTCAAGAAGAAGGACAAGAAACACCCCGCACCAGCCAAAGGAGAAGCCAAATGAGTGACGCGCAGAACCGCTTCAAGCTAGCTCGCGCCCCCTCGGGGGGCAGCGCAGTACACAACGTGACAAGCGTGGGGGTGAACAAATGTCTATGAGTCTTGTCACGCTGCTGTATTTGATCGCCAGCGTTTGTTTCATCCAGGCGCTCAAGGGCTTGAGCCATCCAACGACTTCCATTCGCGGCAATATGTTCGGCATGGTCGGCATGGCGATTGCAGCGTTGACCACCGCCGCGCTCATCGTTCAAATCTCCGGCGGCAAAGCCGAGGGTATGGCGTGGGTAATGCTCGGCTTGGTGGTCGGGGGCGGTTACGGCGCTTACCGCGCCAAAACGGTCGAGATGACCAAGATGCCCGAACTGGTGGCGTTTTTCCACAGCATGATCGGCCTCTCGGCGGTGTTCATCGCCATCGCCGCAGTGGTGGAGCCCTGGGCTTTTCAAATCGTGGCCAAGGGCGCGGCGATTCCAGCCGGCAACCGGCTGGAGCTGGCGCTCGGCTCGGCGATTGGCGCCGTCACGTTCAGCGGCTCGGTGATCGCCTTCGGTAAGTTGTCGGGCACTTACAAGTTCCGCTTGTTCCAGGGCGCGCCGGTGCAGTTTGCCGGGCAGCACAAGCTGAATTTGATTTTGGGTTTGATTCTGCTCGGCTGTATTGGCATGTACACGGCCACCGGAGAGCAGATTTATTTCGCCATTGCCACCGCGTTGGCTTTCGTGATGGGTGTGCTCATCATCATCCCGATTGGCGGGGCGGATATGCCGGTGGTGGTCTCCATGCTCAACAGTTACTCCGGTTGGGCGGCAGCCGGCATCGGTTTCAGCTTGAACAACGCGATGTTGATCGTGGCCGGCTCATTGGTCGGCTCGTCCGGCGCGATCCTCTCCTACATCATGTGCAAGGCGATGAACCGCTCTTTCTTCAACGTGATTTTGGGCGGCTTTGGCGGTGAAGCGACGACTGCCGCCGCTGGCTCGGCGGTGCAGCGCTCGGTGAAGACGGGCAGCGCGGACGACGCCGCCTTTGTGCTCGGCAATGCCGAAACGGTGGTCATCGTGCCGGGTTACGGCCTGGCGGTGGCCCGTGCGCAACATGCGGTGAAAGAACTCGCCGAGAAACTCATCCACAAAGGCATCAAAGTCAAATACGCGATCCACCCGGTGGCGGGCCGCATGCCGGGCCACATGAACGTGTTGCTGGCCGAGGCCGAGGTGCCCTACGACCAGGTGTTCAAGATGGAAGACATCAACGGTGAATTTGGCCAGGTCGATGTAGCCATCATCCTTGGCGCGAACGACGTGGTGAACCCCGCTGCGCTCACCAAAGGCAGCGCCATTTATGGCATGCCCATCCTGGAGGCCTACAAGGCCAAGA
>JANMMR010000214.1:0-5814 GCA_031373455.1 Rhodoferax sp. | reverse complement strand
AGACTGGATGTGCATCGTTGCTCCTTTGCTGTCAATGTGCTTTGCCGCACCCCGGATTCGGGGCATCGATACCGGTGCTTGCAGCCCTTTGTCCTACATCATTTTCACTTTCACGGGGCAAGAATGTGCGGTCCGATCCATCATTATGAGGAACATCCAATGACTTCCAAACTCTTCACCGCCTCCGTGCTCGCCTCGGCTTTCCTGGCTGGCATGGGGCAGGCGCCGGCCTCAGCACAAAGCACCAACACACCGGCCATTGACCGCGCCCAGCAGGCCATCAGCGCCCGCATCCAGCAGGGCATGGCCTCGGGCCACATCACGCCCTCGGAAGCGCGCGAACTCATGCGCCGCGACCGCGACATCGACCTGCGCGAGAGCCGTTTCAAGGCCAACGGCAGCGTTTCGCCGCAAGAGCGCCAGCAACTGCGCGCCGAGGTGGACTCACTCGCCGCCGAGGTTGAGCGCATGATGAACAACTCGGAGTTCAATGGCCGCCCCGGCATGACCAACGGCATTGACAACCGCCAGGCCAACCTGAGCCAGCGCATTGACGAAGGCATCCGTTCCGGGCGCATCAACCAGCGCGAGGCGTACCGCCTGCAGCGGCGCGAGCGCGAAATTGCGCGCCATGAGGTCAGTTTCAAGAGTGACGGTGTGGTGACGCAGCAGGAGCGCCGCCAGCTGCGCGATGAGATCAACCAGTTGAGCAACGACCTCGACCGCATGATGCGCAACGACCGCCGCGGTTAAGCCGCGCGGCACAGGGCTTGGCAGGCCGGTCCGGCGGGCCGACAGCGGTCGCCAGCTTCAGGGCCGGCCGGAGGGCGCTGCGTCGTCAGCGCTTTTCTCGCGCGGCTTGCGTTGCCCGGGCTTGGCCAGAATTTCGACGTAAAACTGCGTGCCGCCACCTTGGGCAATGGCGTCGATCAGGCGCATCAGCTCGGCTTCAACGGCCTCTACCGCAGCCTCTTGCGTCGCGCCAAAGCGGCAGTCAAAATCCCAAAAATCAACACCAGCAGGCAAGGCACGGCGCCGCTCACGCTTGAAGTATTTGCGGATCTCGTGTTTGATGGCTTCGAGCAGGCGGTCGGGGTGTTTGCCTTCGGCGGTGAGCGGGAATGTTTTCTTCATGCGGTTCCTTGAGCGGCGATGATACGTCGCCCTGAATTGAGGTGACCATTCAATCGACCATTCAAGCGACGATAACCCGCGCGGTGTGGCCGGATTTCACTGATAGACTGAACCGCAAAGCCACAGCCCTCACAAGGAGACAATTCATGGACGCTTTGAACCATCAGCCACGCCGCCGGTTTCTGCAGGCGAGCGCCGCTTTGGGCGCCAGCGTGGCGATGCCCACCGCCTGGTCGCAGGCCGCCAAGTGGCCCGCCAAGCCGATCCGCATCATCGTCGCGTTTCCGCCGGGTGGCCTCACAGACGCCTATGCGCGCCTGTATGCCGACCAATTGGCGGCACGCACCGGCCAATCGGTGGTGGTAGACAACCGGCCCGGCGCCGGGGCGGTGATCGCCATCGACATGGTCGCCAAATCCCCGCCCGACGGCTACACCTTGCTGATGACCACTTCGGGCACGGTGTGGCAAAACCGCGTGCTTTATACCAAGCTGCCCTACAACCTGGACAAAGATCTCACGCCCGTTGCCCTCTTCCCCTCGGGCCCGCTGGTGGTGGGCGTGCCCGACAAGGTGCCTGCGCGCAACATGAAGGAGTTCATCGAGTTCGCCAAAAACAACCCAACCAACATGGGCACCTACGCGCCGGGCTCGTTCCCACACATGGTGGCCGACCAGGTCAACCGCAGCGACGGCACCAAGATCGTGTCTGTGCACTACCGGGGCGAGGCGCCCATGTGGGTGGACGTGGCCTCGGGGCAATTGCAGATTGCCATCGGCAGCTACCAGGCGTTCAACACGGTGGCGACCCGTGGCGTGCGGGCCATTGGCGTTACCGGCATGTACCGTTCGCCCAAGCTGCCCGACGTGCCCACGCTGGTGGAGCAGGGCATCACCGGCAATCTGGTGGGGCTCGAAGGCGGCCTGCCCTTGATGGTGCCGGCCGGCACGCCGGAAGCGGTGCTCAAGGCGCTGTCCGCCGTGGTGGTGGAAGGCGCCAACGCGGAGCGGGCGGTCAAACTGCGCGAATCTTTCGCCATACCGAACAAGCCCAAAAACCTGATCGAAACCCGCAAAGACTGGGAGCGCGACGTGCCGGTGTGGATCAAAGTGGCGGTAGACCTTGGCATCAAGCTTGACTGAGCCCAGCAAAGACGACATCGCCCTGCTGCCGCCCTTTGAGCGCCTGGGCCTGGCGCAGATCACACTGGCCAGCACCGGCGCCCAGGCGCGTGAGGCGCTGGCGCAGCTGGTCGACACGCCGGCCTGGGGTTTTGACACCGAATCCAAACCCACCTTTCACGTGGGTGAACTCTCCGACGGGCCGCACATCCTGCAACTGGCCACGCTCGAGCGCGCCTGGGTGCTCCAGCTGCACGACCCGCGTTGCCGTGACGTGGCGGGCGAGCTGCTGGCGATGACGGGCATTGTCAAAGCCGGCTTCGGCCTGGGCGACGACAAAAAACGCATCCTGCACAAACTTGGCGTGCACCCAGCTGGTGTGTTGGAGTTGAACGCCGTGTTCCGCGAGCGCGGCTACCGCAAGGAGATGGGCGTGAAAGGGGCCGTGGCCGTGCTCTTCAACCAGCGTTTCATCAAATCCAAAAAAGCCGCCACCAGCAACTGGGCGAACGCGCATCTCACCGAAGCGCAACTGGTGTACGCCGCCAATGACGCGTATGCGGCCATTCGCGTTTACGAGGCGCTGGGCCTGGCCGCTGCGCGTTGAGCGGCCAGGCCAGCGACAAACCTCGGTTAACCCAACGTGACAACGGCGCAGGCGATGCGCGGGCCTGAATTGCCGGTGGGTTGAGTTTTGAAGTCATCCGGGTCGCGGTGAACAATCAGGCCACGCCCGATGATGTTGGTGATGCCGTCACCCACGGTGATTGAGTTTGAGGTGTAGCTGAAACGCGCCACGCCGCTGCCGTCGGCCTTGAGACTAACGAGGTCACCCGCATGGTGCTGGGCGTTGTCATGCGCGCCGTGGGTGGCGCCTGTTGGGTTGAAATGACCGCCGGTGGCCATGCCGTCGCCGCCCGAGCAGTCGCCCTTGTCATGCACATGGAAGCCGTGTTCCTTGTTGGGCGCCAAGCCACGCACCTCGCCTGCGACCAGCACGGCATTGCCTTGCTGGGTGAATGTGACTGTGCCAGCAGCGCTATTGCCGGTGGTGGGCGCGAGCTGCGCCGTGGCGCGATTCACGACCGATGAACTGGCGCAGGCCGAAAGCAGAATGGCCGCAGCCAGTGAGATGCCGGGTTTGATCATTTGGAGAGTCCTTTTAAGGTGACATGGAAGGCCGATGGACAACCTGCAGTATTTCACGAACGGGCACGGCAGGCATTGACAATGCGCAGGAGAACCTCAGTTCACACCCAGAAACGCCGCCAGCGCGGCAGTGTCCATCGCGCCGGCGTTCGTCACCACCGCGCCGGTTCGCACGTTTTTCGCCAGGATGTAGGGCACAGACTCCACGCCCAGGCTGTTGAACAACACGGTATTTTTCTTGATCGCCTTGTTGATCTCAACCGGCGCCGCCTCCATCGCCGAAATGCCGCCGGTGCCCGCGAGGATCGACTTCTCATGCGTGGCCATCAGCGCGACCGGGTTGGCCGCTGTGAGCAGCGCCGCGCCCTGCGGCCCGCTTTTGGCATTGAGGAAAGCCACCGGAATCCACACAAACTTGACTTTGCCATGCAGCGGCACCGAGGCCTCCCACAGGTGGCCGCAATGCGGGCATTGCGGGTCAAACAACACATACACCGTGTTGGCGCTCATCATCGCGCCCACGGTGAAGCCCTTGCCGTCTGCCGCGACCGCCTCGTAAGGTTGGGCCGGTTTGGCTATTGACTTGGCCTGTGCCGGGTCTTGTGTTGGGTCTTGCGGCGAACAGCCTGGCAAGGCCAGTGCCAGGGCGGCGGCCAGGGGAAAAACCAGTTTGGAGATAAAGACGAGTTTCGAAGGAAGCCGGGTTCCAGGCAGTTTTTTCATGAGGTTTTTTCAGTGCGGTGTCACGGCAAAATGTAGCAAGAATTTGAACGCTGGCGTGCGCCAGAAGTGGAAAGCCGAACGTGGCTTCGGGTTCAGTCAGCCCCCGCCGGGTGAAGCGGGTGAGGAGTTTGGCGAAATTTTCCGGAACATACCCATATTGGGGTTTATCTGCTTTAAAAATGGCAATTTCTGGAAAATTTGAGAAAAATAGGCCTCCAAGTCACGTGTAATGGTCGTTTATTGCTATATAAAATATAGCAATCGCTTGGCGACACAAAATCGACCAATTCGAGCTAAGCGTTCAGCGTGATCCGCTTCTGCTGCACGTATTCATTGAACAGCGTGAGCGGTATGGCCGTCAGGCCAGCAGCGCCGTTTTCTTCAACCCAGCTCAGCGTGGCGCTCTCAGTAGTCAGGTCAACCTCCACCGGGCCCATCGGAATCACCACCAGCGGGCCGTCGCCGGGCCGGTAGGTCACATGGTCGTTGATGGTGGCGTGTTGGGGCATGGCGGACTCCAAAAAATCCATTACACGCCCGACGCGAGAGACAGTCTGTCAGACAACCCCGCGTTTGGGGGCCCCAGTGCGATTGCGTATTGTGCCGCGCATTCGTTGTACAATAACGTATTACAAATAGAAAATACAAAATATGAGTGCAGCCACTTTATCCTTCCGTGCGCCGTCTGAATTCGCGGAGCAAACCAAAACGTTGGCCCGTGCCTTGAGCATGTCGGCGTCTGACTACGTGCGCGAGGCCGTGCGAGAGAAAAACGAACGCGCCATCAAGGACCGCATGGTGTTCCTCTCCAGGCAACTGTCGGCGCAGCACTTGGCTGAGAACCAGGCCCTGGACGGCAGCATGGGAGACGGCCTTGGCCAAAGCTAAAACCGCCCTGAAGCGCGCCCAGGTGTGGGAAGTCGACTTTGAACCGCAAACCCATAAAGAGGAGCCAGGCAAGCGCGGCCGCCCCGCGTTGGTTATCCAGACCAATATCCTCAACGGGGCAGGCCACGCGACCACCATCGTCATCCCCGGCACCACCAACGTGTACCGCGATGCCCAGGGCGATGGTTACCCGCTGCGCGTCTCAGTGGGCAAGCTGGGCAGCATGAAGCAGGAAACCGATTTGCTGGTGGACCAGATCCGAACCATCTCCAACCAGCGGCTGATGGGCGACAAGCCGCTGGCAGAGTTGTCACGCGCGCACATGAAGCGGGTGGAGGATGCGCTGCGGATGCTCACTGGCGAATAGCCAGCCTTGCGAAGGCGTCTGTCACCCGGAAGCAGCAAATGCCCTGGTTAGCCAGCCTTGCGCGGGCTGGAAGTATTCTTGGGTTTGATGCCGGGGACGACCAAGCCAAAGGCGTCGGCCATTCGCTGTGCCTGTTTGGCCGATTGTTCCAAAGCTTTCTGTAGCGCCTTGGGGGAAGGGGTCAATCGATGTTGCTGAGTTTTTGCAGTTTGAGCCATGTCTTGGTCTCCGTAACGGTCAGTCTATTTGCGGATTTCGCGGCAACGGTGAGCGCCTGAGGCGACGAGGAATTTTCAAACAAAGGCCAATCTCGGCCAATGGCGGGGCGCTTGGGCGAAAGTTTACCGCTACCGGTAAGTTGTGTGCCAAATTGGCCCTAGCTACCGTAAAATATACGTAAATAGCTATCGAAAATGTAGCTACAACAAGTTC
>JANMMR010000192.1:0-8133 GCA_031373455.1 Rhodoferax sp. | reverse complement strand
CTGCACGTTTTTCGTGATCTGGTCTTCGGGAATCACGCCGGCCTTGATGATTTCCTGCTTGTGGTAGACGTCGTGGATGAAGCGGTTCAGTGCCGTGACCCGCTGGATCAGCCCGCGCTCCAGGCCCGCCCACTCGGCCGCCGGGATGATGCGCGGAATCAGGTCGAAGGGGATCAGGCGCTCGGTGCCCGAGCCGTCTTCGTCTTTTTCGCCGTAGACGGCAAAGGTGATGCCCACGCGCCGGAAAATCAGCTCGGCTTCTTCGCGGCGCTTGGCCATCATGTCGCCCGGCTGGCGGGCGAGCCACTCGTCGTAGATCTTGTAGTGATCCCGAATCAGCTTGCCCCCGGAGAAAAACTCATAGGGCAGAGTGGCATACATCTCGTCAAATCTTTGCATGGCAACCTATCCTTGGCTTTCAGCTTACCTTATTTCCATCCCACACGGTATTCTCTTAGCAAGGTTCACGCCATCATCAAAAACCCGGTGTGGCGTGTTCCTTGCTTGAGGCAATCTTGATACGATGTGAGCAGCACCACCCTTTTCGTTCAAGCTGCATTCAACCTGCGATCAACCCGGTACCCAAGCCTCCATGTCCATCCACGCCGCGCTGAACCATGTGACCCACTACACGTACGACCGCATGGTCACGCTGGGCTCACAAATCATCCGCCTGCGGCCCGCCCCGCATTGCCGCTCCAAGGTGTTGTCGTATTCGCTCAAGATCGAGCCGGCAAACCATTTCATCAACTGGCAACAGGACCCGTTTGCCAACTACCAGGCGCGCCTGGTGTTTCCGGAAAAAACCGCCAAATTCGTCGTCACCGTCGACCTGGTGGTCGAAATGGCGGTCTACAACCCGTTTGACTTTTTCCTCGAACCTGCCGCCGAGCAATTCCCGTTCACCTACGACACCCTGCTGGCGCAGGAGCTCGCGCCCTATCTGGCCGCCGACCCGCTCACGCCGCACCTCAAGGCCTTTCTGGCCCGCATCAACCGCAACAAGCGCCGCAGCATCGACTTTCTGGTCGACATCAACCAGATGGTGCACAAGGACATCAAGTATTTGATCCGCATGGAGCCGGGCGTGCAGACGCCCGAGGAAACGCTGGTTCAGGCCTCCGGTTCCTGCCGCGATTCCGGCTGGCTCCTGGTGCAGCTGCTGCGCCACTGTGGCCTGGCGGCGCGGTTTGTCTCGGGTTACCTGATCCAGCTCAAACCGGATGTGAAGGCACTGGACGGCCCCTCCGGCACCGAGGTCGATTTCACCGACCTGCACGCCTGGTGCGAGGTCTATTTGCCGGGCGCGGGCTGGGTTGGTCTGGACGCCACTTCCGGCCTGCTGGCTGGGGAAGGGCATATTCCGCTGGCCTGCACGCCGCAGCCCTCGGGCGCAGCGCCGATTGAAGGCAGCATGGACGAATGTGAGGTCACGTTCTCGCACCACATGGCGGTGACGCGCATCCACGAGTCGCCACGTGTCACGAAACCGTACTCCGACGAGCAGTGGAACGCGGTGATGGCGCTTGGCGCTGCGGTCGACAAAGACCTGGACGCGGGTGACGTGCGCCTGACGATGGGCGGCGAACCCACCTTCGTGGCGGTGGGCGACCGCGACGCACCAGAATGGAACACCGATGCCCTCGGGCCGACCAAACGCGGCTTTGCCACCGAATTGGTGCAGAAACTGCGCACCGAATACGGGCAAGGCGGTTTTCTGCATTTCGGGCAAGGCAAGTGGTACCCGGGCGAGCAATTGCCGCGCTGGGCGCTCAATATTTACTGGCGGGCGGATCGCCAGCCGATCTGGGCCAAGCCGGAGTTGTTTGCCGATGAACGCGTTCCCACGCACTACACCAGCGCCGACGCACAACGCTTCATCCAGGCGCTGGCCGCACGGCTCGGCGTAACCGGCCAGTACATTCAAAGTGCTTACGAAGACACCTGGTACTACCTGTGGCGCGAACGCCGCCTGCCGGTGAATGTTGACCCGTTCAACGCCAAACTGGAAGACGAGATGGAGCGCGCCCGCCTGCGCCGGGTGTTTCAGCAAAAACTTGACGCTGTGGTGGGTTACGTGATGCCGATCAAGGCCAATGGCCATGGGGATGGTGGCCCGCGCCTGGCCGGCCCGGTCTGGACCACCGGCCCCTGGTTTTTCCGCGACGAGCGCCTGTACCTGATGCCGGGCGATTCGCCGATGGGCCTGCGCCTGCCATTGGACTCGCTGCCCTGGGTGAGTGAAGCCGATTTTCCCTACCTGGTGGAGCAAGACCCGTCCACACCACGCACGGCCCTGCCTGCACGCGACGAAATCGCTGCCCGGCATGCGCCTCGCGCAGCCGCCGCGCCCCGGTTTCAAAACGCCGCTGAGGCGAGTGTTGCGGCCGCTGCGCCGAAGTCCACTTCCGCTTCTGCCGCGGCGGCAAGTGGGCCTATCGCTGCGCAGGTGGAACCTGGCGACTTCGTGCGCGCGCCCGCGCGCGGCGAGTCGGCGCATTGGCTCACGCGCACGGCACTGTGTGCGGAGGTGCGTGACCCGCGCCGCGCGAGTGGCCCCAAAGCCGAGGCAGTTGGCCAAAGTTCGGGCGTGTTGTACCTCTTCATGCCGCCTTTGGAGAAGCTCGAAGACTACCTGGATTTGCTGGCGGCGATTGAAGCCACCGCCGACAGCCTCAAGGTCAAGCTCGTGCTCGAAGGTTACCCGCCACCACGTGATCCGCGCCTCAAACTGCTGCAGGTCACCCCCGATCCGGGCGTGATCGAGGTGAACATCCACCCCGTCACGCATTGGGGCGAGCTGGTCAAAAACACCGATTTTCTGTACAACGCTGCGTTCGAATCCAGACTCTCGGCCGAGAAGTTCATGAAAGACGGCCGCCACACCGGAACCGGCGGCGGCAACCACTTTGTGATGGGCGGCGCGACGCCGGCCGACAGCCCCTTCCTGCGCCGCCCCGAGTTGCTGGCCAGCCTGCTGCTGTACTGGCACAACCACCCTTCCCTGAGTTACCTGTTCAGCGGTCTCTTCGTTGGCCCCACCAGCCAGGCGCCCAGGGTGGACGAAGCCCGCAACGACCAGCTTTACGAGCTGGAAATTGCCATCGAACAAATCTACAAAAACCGCGAACGTTACGGCCAGACCATGCCGCCCTGGCTGGTGGACCGCACGCTGCGCAACATCTTGATCGACGCCACGGGCAACACGCACCGCAGCGAGTTTTGCATCGACAAGATGTATTCGCCCGACTCGGCCACCGGTCGCCTGGGCCTGCTGGAATTGCGCGCCTTCGAGATGCCGCCGCACCCGCGCATGAGCAGTGTGCAGCAGCTCCTGCTGCGCGCGCTGGTGGCCCGTTTCTGGAACACGCCGTACCACGCGCCCACCACACGCTGGGGCACCGCCTTGCATGACCGCTTTTTGCTGCCGACCTTCATCAAGATGGACTTTGACGATGTCATCACCGAGATGCAGGGCGCGGGGTATGCCTTTGACACCAGCTGGTTCGCACCACACTATGAATTCCGCTTCCCGGTTGTGGGCAGCATCGAGGCCGCCGGCATCGCGCTGACCCTGCGCAACGCACTGGAGCCCTGGCACGTGATGGGTGAAGAAGGCGCGCCCGGCGGCACGGCGCGGTATGTGGATTCTTCGCTGGAGCGCATGGAAGTACTGGTGAGCGGGCTCAACGAAAGCCGCTACGTTGTCACTTGCAACGGCCATGCCGTGCCCTTGCAGTCCACCGGCACCACGGGGGAATTTGTCGCCGGCGTGCGTTACAAAGCCTGGAACCCGCCTTCGAGCCTGCACCCGGGCATTGGCGTGCACGTGCCGCTGACCTTTGACATCGTGGACACCTGGATGAAACGCTCCATCGGCGGCTGCCGTTATTACGTGGCCCACCCCGGCGGCCTCAACCCCGACACCTTCCCCGTCAACGCCTACGAGGCCGAGAGCCGCCGCATGGCGCGTTTCGCCGCCATGGGCCACACGCCCGGCACGCTGCATGTGCCACCGGCCACCATCAACGTAGCGGGCAGCCGCGAATTCCCCTTCACGCTTGATTTGCGCAACGCCTAGGCCATCTGCACACACTGGCGAATCTGAACACGCAGGATTCGCTGGCATACTCTTTTCCAATGAAAAGCGCTGTCCATTCCCGCCTTGCCACCGATGCGCCGGCGCGTCTGGACATTCAGGCCGTCGCGGCCAGTGCAGCAGCCGCTGCCGGGCATTTTGACGAGCTTCGGGGTGGTGGCACTGGCTCCACCGACCCCGCCAACCCGCTGAGCGCGCCCTGGCGCCAGTTTTTCGAGCAGCTCGGTGACGATGGCGCGGCCCGGCTGGACCAGCGCGCCGCCAGCCTGGAGCGCCAGATCCGCGACAACGGCGTCACCTACAACGTCTATGCCGACGAAAACGGCCCGCAGCGGCCCTGGGCGCTGGACCTGTTCCCGCTCATCGTCGACCCCATCCAGTGGCAGCACATTGAAACCGGCATCAAGCAGCGCATGCGCCTCCTGGAACAGGTGATGGCCGACGTCTACGGCCCGCAGGAGTTGCTCCAGCGCGGCCTGTTGCCGCCGGCCCTGGTGCAGGGCCACCCCGGCTACATGCGGGCGATGCATGGCGTGCAGCCGGTGGGCGGGCGGCGCCTGCACCTGGCCGCATTTGACATGGCGCGCGGGCCCGATGGGCAGTGGTGGGTGGTGAGCCAACGGCTGCAGGCGCCTTCAGGGCTGGGTTATTTGTTGGAGAACCGGCTGGCCATTTCCGGCCAGTTCCCGCTGGCGTTCCAGTCGATGCGCGTGCAACGCCTGGCCAGCACCTACCGCGCGCTCATGGACAGCCTCAAGCAGGCCAGCCCGGCCGGCCAGAATTCCCACATCGCCCTGCTCACGCCCGGCCCCTACAACGAAACCTATTTCGAACACGCTTACCTCGCGCGTTACCTCGGACTCACGCTGGTCGAAGGCAGCGACCTGATCGTGCGCGATGAGTCCCTCTACCTCAAGACGCTCAAGGGCCTGGTGCCGATCCACGGCCTGCTCAAACGGGTGGACGACCAATACCTCGACCCGCTCGAGCTGCGCCCCGATTCCACTTTGGGCGTGCCGGGTCTGATGCAGGCGATACGCGCCGGCAACGTGATGGTGGCCAATGCGCCGGGCTCGGCGTTTTTGGAATCACCCGCCCTGCTCGGCTTTTTGCCGGCGCTGGCGCAACACCTGCTGAACGAAGAACTGCTGTTGCCGGCCCTGCCCACCTGGTGGTGCGGTGAACGCGCCGCGATGGACGGCGCCCTGAGCCACCTGCGCGACTGCGTCATCAAACCCACCTACCCGGGCTCGGCGGCGTTGGGCAGTTTTGACGCGGTTTTGTGCAAATCACTCTCTGCCGCCGCCTTGCAGGAATGGGCAGCGCGCATCAAGGCCCAAGGTGATGAACACACCGTCCAGGCCTTTGTGCCGTGTTCGCAAATGCCGACCTGGAAGGCCTCTGCCACCGGCGCTTCCGGCAACTCTGACGCCGCCAAAAAAAGCGGGCGCGTGGTGCCGCGTTCGGTGATGCTGCGTGTCTTTGCCGTATCCGACGCAGCCAACGGCTGGCGCGTGTTGCCGGGCGGTCTGGCACGCCTGGTCAGCGCCGCCGCAGAAATCACTTCCATGCAACGCGGCGGCAGCAGCGCCGACGCATGGGCCCTGACCAGTGGCGAGGTCGACAAGACCACCCTGCTGGCCACCCGCCACACACCGGCCTCGCTTGAGGAGCGCAAATGGCTGGTCACCAGCCGCGCGGCGGAAAACCTCTTCTGGATGGGCCGCTACACCGAACGCGCCGAAAACGGCGTGCGCCTGGCCCGCGTGACGCTCGAATGCCTCACCGGCGAAGACCGCACTTCCACGCCGCTGCTTGACTGGCTCGGCAAAATGGCCGTGGCCAACACCCTGGTGCTGCCGGGTGTGCCGTCTGCCTTGCAGGCGCGCGGCATTTTTGAGCGCTCGCTGATCGCCGGCCTGGGCGGCAGCAAAGACGCCACCAGTGTGGGGTATTACCTGCGCGCCCTGAAGCTGGCCGGATCGTATGTGCGTGACCGTCTGTCGCAGGAGCACTGGCGCATGGTGGTACGGGCCGAAGAAGAGCTGTTCACCCGCTGCGCCCGGCAATTGCGCAGCAGCGAGTTTTCATCGATCGAGGCCCTGCGCATCCTCAAAAACACCAGCGACCACCTGGCCGCGATCACTGGCGCGCAGACCGACCGCATGACCCGCGACGACGGCTGGCGCCTTCTGAGCATTGGCCGTCACGTCGAGCGCCTGAGTTTTCTCTCGACCTCGCTGGCCAGCGCGTTTGACACCGGCTCGGTGCACACCCTGGAAGGTTTTGAGGCGCTGATTTCGGTGTTTGACAGCAGCATCACGTTTCACGCGCAGTTCCAGCAGCGGCGCGACGTGGCCGCCCTGGTGGCGCTGCTGGTGCTGAATTTCGACAACCCGCGCTCGCTGGCCTATGTCTCGCAAACCCTGCGCGGGCGGCTCTCCAAACTCGCCGGCGGCGGGCCCTACCAGCCGATTGGCCTGGCCAGCCGCGTGCCCAACCCTGACGCCTGGAAACTCACCACTTTATGCGAAACCTTTCCCGCCACACCTGCGGCCGGGGCGCCGCACGTCACGGGTACCGCAGGCGACGAGCCAGGCTACTACTTCGCACTCAATGAACTGCTCATCGCCAGCACGGCAGCGGCCTTCAATGTGGCCGAAGAAATCAGCACCACGTATTTCACCCATTCCGGTCTGGCCAAACAAACCCACCTGACCTGATGAAGCTGCAAGTCACCCACGAAACCCGCTACGACTACGCGCCCGCGGTCGATACAGCCGAACACCTGGCTTTCCTCAAGCCGCTGGACAACCCGCACCAGCAGCTCCTGGCGCACTCCTTGCAGATCAGCCCCGAGCCCACGCAGCTGAGCCATGCGCAAGATGTGTTTGGCAACCCGCGCAGTTTTTTCTCGTTCAAGGTCTCGCACACGCAGTTGCGGGTGGTGGCCATGAGTGTGGTGGCCACCAGCAGCCGCCCCTCGCCCGCCAGCGCCATCAGCTGGGAGGCCGTGCGGGACCGCTTTGTGTACCAGGCTGGCGGGCTGTATGACCCGGCGGTCGAATTCACCTTTGTCTCGCCCTTTGTGCCGCGCCACGCCGAATTTACCGCCTACGCGCGCCCGAGTTTCGCGCCCGGCGCGCCGCTCCTGGCCTGTGCCCAGGACCTGATGCGCCGCATCCACGCCGATTTCACCTACGAGACGGCGAGCACGCAAATCAACACGCCCGCGCTGGAGGCACTGGCCAAACGCAAGGGCGTGTGCCAGGACTTCGCCCACATCATGGTCGCCTGCCTGCGGGCGATGGGGGTTGCGGCGCGTTACGTGAGTGGTTATTTGCTCACCCAGCCGGCGCCGGGAACCGTGAAACTCAAAGGCAGCGATGCCTCCCACGCCTGGGTTTCGGTGTATGTGCCCGACCTGCCGGAAGGCGAGCGCTGGTGTGACCTGGACCCGACCAACAACCGCCACGGCTGGCACGCGCCGGGCGAAGACTACGTGACCACCGCCATCGGGCGCGACTTCGGCGACGTCTCGCCGATTCGTGGCGTGATCTACGGCGGCGCCAGCCACACGCTCAACGTGGCCGTGACGGTGGAGCCATTGGAGCAGTTGGAGCCACTGGAGCCACTGAAAAGCCTGAAGCATGAAGCAGGCAGTGATGCACATGGCCAGAACCAGAACCAGAACCAAACCCGGGTCTCTTAAAATTAACTTGCATGGTGGGGTATCCTGTTAGCTCCACAGCAATCAAATCTCATCAACTTCGGCGGTTTTGACGATGTCATCGTAAGTGACGGGCAACGTCAGGACGGCTTGTTGAAGCAGGCGGTAAAACAACAATCCTCTTGAGTTTGAAGTGCGCCGGTTGAAGCGGAACACAAACTCGTCAAGGTAGTAGCCCAACTGCGCCGGTTGCACCGCGCCATGGTGGGTGCCCATCATCCAACGCTGCAGCAAAGCGGCCACCCGGTGCACCCCCGCCATGGTTTCATGGGCCGGCTTGCCCGATCTCAAATGCACGGTCTGA
>JANMMR010000190.1:0-9122 GCA_031373455.1 Rhodoferax sp. | reverse complement strand
GTGTGCGCGCGAAACTCCTCGAGCACCGAGTCGCCGGTGACTTTGACAGTCGGCCCATTGGCGCCGCTCACAAACTTCACGCCGCCTTTGAATCCAATATCCGCCCGCAGCAGCTCAATGTTCAAGGCGCCCGCAAAATAGGGCTCAAACGCGTGCACCGGGATCTGGGTCGCCGTCAAATTGCCCTGCGCCGAGACCGGCGTGAGCCCCAGGTCGCCCTTGTAGTCCAGCTGGCCGGGTTCGCCTTGCGGTTGTTTGAGTTTGAGCGACAGCGTCATCGGAAACGGCTTTTTGGCGTCCAATGCAAAGCCTTTCAGGTTGGCTTTGACCGTCAAAATGTCCAGCGCCACCGGCTTGGCTGGCCCGTTGTCGACAAACTTGAAGGCACCCGCGTCGAGTTGAATGTCCTTGACGCTGACCGCCCAAGGCTTCGCAGCCGGTTTGGCCTTGTCGCCAGCCGATGGCGCGGCGGGTTTGAGCCAACGCTCAAACATCCAATGCTGCTTGGCGTCGCGCTCCACCGAGGTGGCGGGTTGGAGCAAGCCCACTTTGCCGATGACCACGGTTTGCTGGGTCAAATCCAGCTGTGTGTCGAGAATTTCAAGCTTTTTCAAGCTTGCCAAGGCACCAGCTGGCGGAGAAACATCAGAATTTTTACTGCCCGCCGGTTTGGCAGTCTTGCCGCCCGCCGCGCTTCGAACCGGTGCCGCTCCCAAAACCAGGTTGGTCAGCGTCAGGTGTTTGGCCGATAGCTTCAAGTCGGCGGGTGTCCAGTCCAGCGCGAGTTCGGTAGCCAGATTGCCCGAAAGCTGCGGCTCCAGAAACTGTGCCAGATACGGCGCGGCCAGACCCAGCGCGAAATTACCCAAGTCGGCGTTGACGTGCGCCGCCTTGTCCGTGGCTGTGCCGTCAAACTTCAGGCTGGCCGCCGCACCCGCCGACGCATCCGCCGCTGAAATCTGCCCGGAACCATTGAACGCCACAGCGTTGGCAAACGGCCAAACCAGCCCCTGCGCAGCGAGCTGCAGGTCTTTCACGGCCAGTTTTGCCGAAATTGGCGCCGCGTCATCCTGCCAATTGACCAGGCCGCCGTTCAAGGCGATTTTGCTGATTTCAATGCGCCACGGCGACGCTGCCGCTGGCGTTGCGGCGGATTTGGCCTCGGTTTTGGCCTCAGCCTTGGCTTCAGGCTTGGCTTCAGGCTTCTCCGCGCTCGGGGGCGTGAGGTTCAGTCGCCCGGTTTTGTCGCGCCGCACTTCCAGCTTGGGCGCATTGAGTTCTACGAGCGCCAGCTTGACCGACTGCTCAAGCGGGCGCACGTCGTCGAGGGCAAGCTTCAACGTGTCAAAACCGAGCAAATCCTGCTTTTGCGTGTCTTGCACCTGCACGCCTTTGGCCTGCAGCGTGCCGCTCAATTTGACCGAGGTGCGCGGCGTTTGCTCAAAAGCCAGCTTCAAATCGGCTTCCAATACGGCACCCATCAGGCGCACCGGCAGGGCCGCCGGCAAGTAACCCAGATAGGGTTTCAGGTCAAAACCGCCAAGTCTGATGACCGCATCGGTCTTGTGGCTGGCTGTGAATGGCGTACTGGCCCCTTGCGAATCGAAGACGCTGCCATTGAATTTGAAGGCCAGGCGCGGCTCGGTTTTGACCTCGCGGTCGGCATCCAGGTTGCTCAAAAACGGCACGCTCAGGGTGAGCGCACGCAATTCGTGGGTTTTCCCGACCGATTTGTCAGTGAAATCCATGCGCGCGCCGTTGATTGCCACGTTGAACAATGCAAACTCAGGCGTGGCCGCATTCGGGTCAACCGGTTTCGCCGCCGGCCGGCTCAAACGCGCCAGGATGTCGTCAATGTCGTATTTGCCCTGCCCCAAATGGGTGAGTTTGACGTCCAGCCCGTCGATTTGCAGGGCGTCGAGCACCGGCGCCAAGCGCCTGACAGACTGGATGCTGGCGTCGGCATACAGCCGTTTGACCTGGATTTGGGCGGAAGACCCGTCGGCCCGGGCCAGGGCGATGTCTTCCAGGCTCAGTTCCAGCGTCCACGGCTTGAAATCGATCTTGCCGACCGTCAAGGTGCGGCCGATTTCCTGGCTGGCGAGTTTTTCCAGCTGGCTTTTCAGGATCGGCGGCACCAGCGCCCAACTGGCCGCAACCAGTAAAACCACCCCGCCGGCCAACCATGCCAGGCGTTTTAGC
Organism: Rhodoferax sp.; assembly: GCA_031373455.1. Classification (GTDB taxonomy): domain Bacteria; phylum Pseudomonadota; class Gammaproteobacteria; order Burkholderiales; family Burkholderiaceae_C; genus JANYCG01. The sequence continues at coordinate 6,920 of JANMMR010000190.1, read as the reverse complement.
CACCGTTGCGTTTTTCCACTGTCTCCCGTTTTAGGCTCCCTGGCAGCCACTTGTGATCCATTTTGCATACACCGAGTGTTCAAGAAAAGAGCGCAGGCGTCAATCCGGCGCAGCCACAGCACCAGCCCACACTGCGGCCTCAGGCGAGCGGGCAGGAATCAAAAAGAAATACGTGGTTTATTAATTTCATGTTTATTTTTACATAAAATTCTATTTATTTTAATAGCAAAGAATTACGCATATTCGTGACTTAATTGCCAATTTTATTTAATAAAATTAAGTTTTATATTTATTTAGGAAAAATCAAACCCAAAATGGGTATGATAAGCCAATACGCAGCTTGCACAGGCCATCAAAACCGCTTCCTTGAAGCAAATTGACACCCAAAAGAAAGCCCGGAGAATTCGGCGCCAGGCCGACTTTTCCGGGCTCGACGGCTGGCTCCAGGCCCATGCCGTCAGGGTTCGCACGGGAGAGATTGACGTCTCCCAGTGCAGGCAGCAAGAGATTGCCACCAGGTATTGCCGGGGCCGCTTTATCAACACCACCTTCCGATGGGGACTGGCTACTGCCGACATATCGCCTGAGTTTCCACACAGACAAGACAAGTCTAGGCAGAGCCGAGCGGGAATACAAACCTATAAATGAGACTGAAATAGAATATAAAACCTAATTTAAACCGACTTATAGTTATATACGGGCGTTTAAAATCCCACCACCCCGGCAAAACGACTGGGGTTAACCCGAGCCCGCTGCCGACCCCGGCATACTCAGTTTGTGCTCACCGGTGTACAGTCTCATGGACAACGTGACACCCCGAACTGAAGGCGTACCAACCCAAACGATGTACCCGACGGACCTGCCCCAAGCAGAGGCCCGGCTGGCACAGCGCGAAAGAAGGAAGAGCTATGACAGCGTCAGGAAAAATCCGCCAGATCAGCCACTCGCTGCGTCTGGCCGCCGCGAACACCACCCGTGGTGTTGTTGAATTCACCCAGAACAGCATTGCCTTGATTGGCCTGGTGGTCATTTTCAGCGCCATCACCCTCGTGGCCAAACCCGAGTTGCGCGAAATAGGCGAGCTGCAGCTGGTCACCTGGCTGAAAAACCGCCAGTTGCCACCGGCCGAAGATGCCCTGCAGACCATGCCCGAGGCGGTTGACCGCGCTACCGCCGCCAACCCGCAGGAATTGCCCAAACAGCAGGCCGCCGTCGCCTACTGGCTGAGCAAAAAGTACCGAGTGGCGCCTGAGCCCGTAAGCGCCCTGGTCGCCGAGGCCTTTGATTTGGGCCAGCGCACCAAGCTGGACCCCACGCTGATTCTGGCCGTCATGGCGGTCGAATCGGGCTTCAACCCGTTTGCCCAGAGCGCCGTGGGCGCGCAAGGCCTGATGCAGGTCATGACCAAAGTCCACAGCGACAAATACGAAGGTTTTGGCGGCAAACACGCGGCTTTTGACCCGGTCTCCAACCTGCGTGTTGGGGTGAAGGTCCTGCAGGAATGCATTGCCCGTGCCGGCTCGGTCGAGGCTGGCCTGCGCTTTTACGTGGGCGCCGCCAACCTCGAAGACGACGGCGGTTACGCCCAAAAGGTGATGGCGGAACACGCCCGCCTGCGCGCGGTCGCCGGGCACAAAAAAGCGCCCGCCAAGGCAGAAACCGCTGCCAAAGAAACCGTTGCAGCGACGCTGGGCTAAAATCCGCCCGTGCGCGACTGGCGATAGGCCAACGGACCGGGTGCAAACCGGGTTGCCTGGCTGACGTGGGATACCACTGGGAAGCGCACCGCGGAATCGGCCAGATTCCAGCGTTCAGCCGTTCGCCTGGGCAGCCCTTTGGGCCGGATCAACCCGGCTCGATACCGCTTGTAAGCCCGACGACTTCAAGGACTGCCATGTACGACCGCACCCAACTCATTGCCGAAACCGATCCCGAGATTTTTGCCGCCATCCAGGCCGAAAACGCCCGCCAGGAACAGCACATCGAGCTGATCGCCAGCGAAAACTACGCCTCGCCCGCTGTCATGGCCGCGCAGGGCACCCAACTCACCAACAAATACGCCGAGGGTTACCCCGGCAAACGCTATTACGGCGGCTGCGAACACGTGGACGTGGCTGAGCAGCTCGCCATCGACCGCGTCAAGCAGCTTTTTGGCGCCGACTGCGCCAACGTGCAAGCGCATTGCGGCGCATCCGCCAACGAGGCGGTGTTTCTCGCCTTTCTCAAACCCGGCGACACCATCATGGGTATGAGCCTGGCCGAAGGCGGCCACCTGACTCACGGCATGCCGCTGAACATGAGCGGCAAATGGTTCAACGTGGTCTCCTACGGGCTCGACGCCAACGAGGCGATCGACTACGCCGCCATGGAGAAGAAAGCCCATGAAACGAAGCCCAAACTGATCATTGCCGGCGCATCTGCGTATTCACTGCGCATCGATTTCGCCCGATTTGCCAAAGTGGCAAAAGACGTGGGCGCCATATTCATGGTCGACATGGCGCATTACGCCGGGCTGATTGCCGCCGGCATTTACCCCAACCCGGTGCCGCATGCAGACGTGGTCACCTCCACCACGCACAAAAGCCTGCGCGGGCCGCGTGGCGGCTTCATTTTGATGAAAGCCGAACACGAAAAAGCCATCAACAGCGCCATCTTCCCGGGCCTGCAAGGCGGCCCGCTGATGCATGTGATCGCCGCGAAAGCCGTCGCCTTCCGGGAAGCCCTGCAACCCGAATTCAAGGTTTACCAGCAACAGGTGGCTAAAAACGCGCAAATTGTGGCCGACACCCTCACCGCGCGCGGCCTGCGCATCGTGAGCGGCCGCACCGAAAGTCACGTCATGCTGGTTGATTTGCGCCCCAAAAACATCACCGGCAAAGAAGCCGAAGCGGTTTTGGGCAGCGCCCACATGACCATCAACAAAAACGCCATCCCCAACGACCCCGAGAAACCGATGGTTACCAGCGGCGTGCGCATAGGCACACCGGCCATGACCACGCGTGGATTCAAGGACGAAGAAGCGCGCCAGACTGCAAATTTGATAGCAGATGTGCTCGACAACCCAAGGGATACGGCCAACATCGCTGCTGTGCGGGCAAAGGTCAATGCACTGACCGCGCGTTTCCCGGTTTACCGCTAAGCAATGTTGGCCCCCACGCTTTGCACTTCGTGTCATGCGCTGCCCCCCGAGGGGGCTAATTTTCCTTGGGGCGGCCCAGCGGAAAATTGCCACTTCTCTCCTGCAGCATGAAGTGCCCGTTTTGTTCGAATTCGGAATCGCAGGTCGTCGAAACCCGGATTTCGGAGGATGGCGACTTCATCCGCCGCCGCCGCCAGTGCGGCGCCTGCGAGAAGCGCTTCACCACTTACGAGCGGCCGGATGTCAACTTCCCGGCCATCGTCAAGAAAGACGGCCGCCGCATCGAGTTCGAGCGGGTGAAGCTGCGCGCCTCGATGAACCTGGCATTGCGAAAACGCCCGGTCAGCACCGAACAGGTCGACAGCGCCATCGAACGCATCGAGGAAAAACTGCTGGGCCTGGGCGCCCGTGAAGTGCCCTCAACCCGGATCGGCGAACTCGTCATGCGGGAGCTCAAGAAACTCGACAAAGTCGCCTATGTGCGCTTCGCCAGCGTCTACCGGAGTTTTGAGGATATTGACGAGTTTCGGGCGTTGGTGGATGAGGTGCGGAAGTAGTTTATTTCCAGCAGTCGTTGACTGTGGGCGCTGTGCCGGTGTGGCCTTTGGTGCCGATGCTCAGGAGCGTCAGGTTCCCGCATTTTGGGTCTACACCAATGGGAGTTGCCGTCAGAGTGTATGAGCCGACTGCGGGGGCGCTTAATGTGAGTCTGTATTTCGGAGCTTGCGCCGGGACTGCCTGAAGCCTCAACGGAAGCGTAGGACTCGTGGTGCCTGCTACGTCCGTGGTGTAGCGGCTGTTGGCAGCATAGTACCGCTCCATGTACTGTTGCGCTTCCAACAGAGCCGCCCTAGCGGAAGCCCGGTCTCCCCGCTTGATGTACTCGGTGTAGGCCGGCAGGGCAACGGCAGCAAGGATGCCTATGATGGCGACCGTGATCATCAGCTCGATCAGGGTAAAACCGCGACCCTTTCGTGCAATTTTGCAGACAGTTAACTTGTATATATTCATGGCTCAACTGCTTTCGATCTGATTCAGCGGATTGGCGGATTGATAATGCGGCGCCATACGCGATCAAATGTCCGGGTATTACCTGGGTCAACGCAGGTATACGTTTGACCAGTTGCAGTCTGAATGCTTTTCAGAATCTTGGGAGGTGTACAGACGGTGCTGGTAATGCCGGTCACAACGGCACGCCGTCCGACGGCATTGGTCAAAATGCCGGCTGCAATTGGATCTATGTTGGGGTCAGAGCTTATTTGGCCGTTGCCATTTGTATCGAACAAGGGATAAGTGGTTGGAAGACCGGTTTCAACTTCAAATACCAAATCCGCTCCAACGCCATTGCTTGCGGAGCAAACGGCCACAGACTGCGCAGGTGCCACTGCGGTAACCAAAACCAGGGTTGGGCTGAAAACCTGTGTCGGATAGATGACCCGTCCACCCGTCAAGATCGTTGACAAGTCCACTGCCCAGCCGCGCTGCGTGGCCCAATTCACGGCAGAACCGGTCAATGAATAGAAGGTCGTACCCGAGGCGAGCCCAACGCCGGCTTGTGCGGCAAAGGTTCGTGGTTGCAGCTGCGCCCTGGCCAGCGGTCGAAGCAGGGTGTCGGCCGGCTTGTCCCAAACGCCGTAAACCGTTTGAGCTGTGAAGTCGGTTTCATCGCCCGCAGCAAACAACTTCCCGGTGCCGAACACAATGATCTTGCCCCCTTGGGTATGGTTGAAAATTGAAGGTGGTTGTGTAATCGCTTGGGCGGCGCCACCGGACGTTGTCGCCGTAAAAAAAGGCGATGAACCACTTACCGTAAACGGAGACACTCCTCCCGATGTGGTGAATACGGGGCTACCGGCTGTGTAGTCAAATTTCCAGAGTTTGCCCTTGAGGTCACCTGCATACAGGCTGGCAATCTGACCGCTTGCATTGCGCAGGATGCCAACGCCACCCAGACCATTGCTGCCGGTTGTATCGACGTCAAGCTTTTTGATGGCGGCCGTCTCCAGATCAACAACAAATAAAGTTGCCTTACCGCTGCCACTGGAGAATCCGTTGCCAAATATCGCGACCCATTGGCCGTTTTGAAGCACACCAACCTCGATTGGCGACAAAATGTAGCCCATATCAGAATCGGTGGCGCTGGAAATCTCCCAACGAACATTGGATGCGTTCAACGTCGGAGAACTGGTGACGTCAAGCGCATAAATCGCGCGGCCGCCTGCGCCCAAAGAGCCCAGCAGATAGTTGCGCCACGAAGGCGTCGCCGCGAGCGTGCCAGGTGTTGCACCAGGCCCTTTTACATAAGCATCACCTTCGTTTTGAGGCCCATCGACATAATACTGGTGCGGAACGATGCCTCCGTAATTCTTTTCGGCCAGTTTGTACAAATTGGCGTAAACAGCCCTGGGCACATAGGCAAATATTTCTGCGCCATCGGTGGCCGCAGTTGACGTGGCTGGCGGCTGGGCATTCACATCCTTGAATGCGTGCAACATGCCGTCGTTGCCGCCAACAAACAGCACGGATTCGCGCGCCCTCTTGAAAGCAATGAAATCCTGATAAGCGCTGCTGCCACCCAATCCAAGGGCGTCGTAGGCGCCATTGAAAATGCCTTTGATCAACACCGGATTGGAATTCACAATATCACCCAAAATGAACGGCTGGCCCGCTGCATTGAGACGACTGCGAAACGGTTGGCCAGCGCCTTCCTTGCGGTGGTCACCACGGATGAAATGGGTGAAATCGGTGGTGTAGAGAGCTGGCACAACCGACGAAGTACCCATTGCGGCCCGATTGAGCAGGCTCAAGTTGGTCCAATCAAAAAGCACAGCCGAGGGTGTCGTCGGGTTGGCCAATGGTGCCGTATCCCAGGTGTAGATGTTTCGTTGCATAAACCGCGTCGGATCAGCGGGTTCGGGTGGCACAGGCTCGCGAATGGGTAAGCGGGTGGTAGCGGTCCAGTCAGTTGTGGTCGCTTGCCCGGCCGTGTCGAGCGTCAGCGCGTCAATGTTCCCGCTCCACGTGATGCCGTCGTAGTTCGGCACATATTTCCTGTTGCCGGCCTCCAGTGTCGTAGACGCGGTAGCGACACCTGCCGTGGCTCCACCCCCACCCTGGGCTCCAGTAAGTGCACTGGCAACCGCAGACGCCAGACTGGACGGATCTTTGGCGCTGTAGTATGCACCCCTGCTATTCAAGGCAGCATGCCAAAGGTCGTCAATGTTGGCAGGGATTGCCAAGGTTTCAGATGGCACCCCCCAAGTCTTGGTTCCAGCTTGCAGGGCTGGCAAGTCCGACAATGGGTCCAGTGCACCACGTACTCCGAGCCCGACCGTAAAGTTGGTCATGTTTTGCCAGAACGACGGGTCGTCTCCTGTCGCCTTGACCTGGTTGGCCATTCCTGGCTGTAGGTCATTCTTCCAATATTTCATGGCCACATCGGCCAGGGTCTTGCCAACGCCATCTGCATAAGGTCTGGTATTGGCCTGAAACGTAAAGCTGCCAATGGTGGTTCCGGCCGTACTGTCCTCGTCGGCAACATTGTTGGTTCCGTTCCAATACCCGTCCGTCACCATCAATTGGTATGACCGCCTGCAAGTCTTGTTATCGGCCACCGTGTTGGCGATGCTCGGGTCGTCTGTGTACGGACCTCGATTGTCGGTTCGGCTGTAATAAGCCCCTACCGCCTCCATCGCAGCGGGCAGCGGTGTGCCACCGCCCGCCGGCAAATCTTCCAGCCATTTGAAGAGCTGGTTTTTACGAGCTTGTGTGTAGGCACGAA
>JANMMR010000180.1:0-2541 GCA_031373455.1 Rhodoferax sp. | reverse complement strand
ACTTGGCGCCGCTTGTGCCATGACGGCAGGTTTGTCGCCTCTGGCGGCGCAAACCGACTCGTCGCCCCAGGGCCAAGGCAACGCGCCGATGCAGGTCGGGCGCACACGCGCCATCCGAACCTTGGCGCAAGCGGCGCAGCTATGCCGCCCCGGGCAACGCATCGAAGTGGACGCTGGCGACTATCTGGCTGATGTCGCCGTGTGGGAACACGACGATGTGAGCGTGCGCGCCGTCGGTGGCCGCGTGCGTTTGTTGGCCCAGGGCGCCGCTGCCGAGGGCAAGGGCATCTGGGTGGTGCGCGCCAGCCGCATGCAGGTGCAGGGCCTCGATTTTGAAGGCTGCGCGGTGCCCAGCCGAAACGGCGCCGGCATCCGTTTTGAGCGCGGCTCGCTCTTGTTGCGGGACTGTGCCTTTCGGCTCAATGAAATGGGCCTGCTCACCAACAATGATGCCAGGGCTGTGCTCGCTGTACAGAACTGCGAGTTCGGCTACAACATGCGCCCCGACGGCCACAACCATAACCTGTATGTGGGCGCCATCGCCCGGCTGTCGGTCAGCGGCAGTTATTTCCACCATGCGCGCACCGGGCACTTGCTCAAAAGCCGCGCCGCCTTGAACCAGATTTTCTACAACCGCCTGACCGACGAAACCGGCGGCAGCGCCAGTTACGAGCTGGAGTTTCCCAATGGTGGCGTCAGTTATGTGGTGGGCAACCTGATCGAACAAAACCAGGATACTGACAACGCCTTTTTGGTCTCTGTTGGCGCCGAAGGTTACACATGGCCACGCAACGAAATTCACCTGGTTAACAACACACTGGTCAACCTGCTGGCACAGGGCGGCGATTTTTTGCGCGTGATGCCCGGTGCGCAGGAGATCCGCGTGCTGAACAACCTGCTGATCGGCCCGGGCGGGTTTGACTTGAGCGGTCATGGCGACGTTCGCAACAATTTCAAGGCAGAAGCGGGCGACTTTGCCAATTTGGCCACCCACGATGCTCGCCTCAAGCGGGGCTCGCCGCTGGTGGGCCTCGCGATCCAGAGCGCCTCCGCCAACCGGCAAAGCCTGACGCCGCAGCGTGAATACGCTCACCCGCGCGCCACCCGGGCCGTACCCGCGAGCACGCATAATCCGGGAGCCATGCAAAGTTTGGCCTGATGGCTGCTTTCTTGAGCATTTTCACTCGATCAATTTTTTATTTCCATGCGCGGCGACCCCCTTCACAAACCCACTGGCAACCCAACTGGCAACGCTTCAGCGCTGATCAACGGCTCCGTAAAATTCACAGATTCTCGCCTGGCAAATGTGGCGGCCAAAGAAGGGTCTCTGGCTGCGTGGCGCGACGCCGTCAACCGCGATGCGCAACAGGCGGCAGCGGGTGTCACGGGCGACTTCGCAGTTGGCTTGATAGACGAGCAGGGACATGGGTTTGTGGCGGTCGACCGCTTTAACATCCAGCCTTTGTGTTACCGCGTGGTGGACGGGCAGCTGCGTTTTGCTGCCCGCGCTGATGAGTTAGCCGACAGCGGCACTGAAATTGACCCGCAGGCGATCTTTGACTACCTGTATTTCCACGTCATCCCCTCCCCACGCACCATCTACAAAGGCATTTTTCGCCTGCCCGCAGGGCATTTTGGCTGGTTTGAAAACGGCCAGATCAGCGTTAAACCGTATTGGCAGGCAACTTTCAAAGAAGCCGCCAATCCCTTGTTCGACACCTTGAAAGCTGAGTTCCGGCAGTTGCTGCAAGAGGCGGTGGCGACCCAGCTGGACGGCAACAAACCGGCGTGTTTTTTGAGTGGCGGAACCGATAGCTCCACCGTCGCCGGCATGGCGGGCTTGGCCAGCGGGCAAACCGTCGCCACGTATTCGATCGGTTTTGACGCGCAAGGTTATGACGAGATGGAATTCGCCCGCCTGGCGGCAAAACACTTCAAAACCGAGCACCACGAGTATTACGTCACCCCGGCCGACCTGGTGCAGGGCATCAGCAAGGTGGCTGCGAGTTTTGACCAGCCGTTTGGCAACTCTTCCGCCCTGCCGGCCTACTACTGCGCCAAAGTGGCCCGTGAGGACGGTGTGACGCGCCTCTTGGCCGGCGACGGCGGCGACGAGCTTTTTGGCGGTAATTCACGTTACGCCAAAAACCGCGTCTTCGGCTGGTACGGCAATGTCCCGGGCTTCCTGCAAAAGGGCCTGCTCGAGCCGGTGCTGGGCACGCGTGCCGCTGCCGCCGTGCCACTGACCCGCAAGGCCGGCAGTTATGTCGAGCAGGCGCGAGTGCCCATGCCTGACCGCCTGCAGATGTACAACCTGGTCATGCGCCTGGGCCCGGCCGAGGTGTTGACGCCGCAAATGATGGCCTTGGTGGATGTAACGCGGCCGCTGGACCTGCAGCGCAGCGTTTGGCAAGCCGCGGGCGGGGTTCAAGGCACCAGCGCCTTGAACCAAGAGCTGGCGTATGACTGGCGCTTCACCCTGGCCGAAAGCGACCTGCCCAAAGTGGTGGGCGCCACCCGCCTGGCGCAGATCGGCGGCGG
>JANMMR010000135.1:0-2947 GCA_031373455.1 Rhodoferax sp. | reverse complement strand
GTGCGGGCCAGTTCTTTCTTGCCACCCTTGATGTGTATCTTTGCCAGATTGAACTTGAACAAATTATTTTGGGGCTGGGCCGCGATGGCCTTGTTTTGCCATTCGAGCGCCTTGGCGTAGTCATTGTTGTCAGACTGCAGGCCCGCCATGGTGTCCATGAAAGCCGGCTGGTTCGGTGCGAGTTTGAGCGCCGTTTCGGCCATGGCCACGGCACCCGGCTTGTTCAAGCGCCCCGTTACCCAAGCCAGGTTGTTCAGAGCCACGGCATTCTCCGGCTGAAGCTTGAGAACGCCGCCATAGTATTTTTCTGCGGCCGCAAAGTCACTGCGGGCCGTCGCCACGTCGCCCAGATAGAACTGGTAAACAGCGTCCTTGGGGTGGTCCTTTAGCCAGCCGGCCGAAAACTTGTCGGCCTCTGCATTTTTGGCGCCTGCCAGCAATGAGGTATGAAACTTCAGCGCAAGCTCTGCCGAATTGGGCACTTCTTTCAAGGCAAGCTTGTAAACGGCACCCGCAGCATCCCACTTTTGCTGCGCCAGCAGAACGTCACCTTCCATAAGGTAACCCATCGCCTCTTTGGGGCGCTGCTTTTGAACGGACCGTGCGACCACTTGCGCATCGGCGTATTTTTTGTCTTGCACGGCGAGCTGAATGAGCGCGCGCTGGGCTTCGATCAGGTCGGGTTTGATGTCCAGCGCCTTCTTCAGGCTCTGCACCGCGCCATCCTTGTTTTTGCCGATCAATTGGGCGTCTGCCAACCGCAGAAGCGGACGCGGCGAAGCGGGTTGCAGGGCAACCACCTTGTTGAACGTGGCAATGGCCTGGTTCGATTCGCCCGAAGCAAGCTGCGCGCGACCCAGCGCATCAAGCAGGTCCGGGCTCTCCGGCAGCGCCGCCACGCCGCTTTGTGCCGCCGCAAGCGCTTTGGGGATCTGCTTGTTGCCCAGGTGAAATTCCACCAGCAACAAACGCGCGGTCGCATCGGTTGGATTGGCGTCAATCGCCTTGCCGATCAAGCCGGCCACTTCGTCCTTGGGTGCGCCTGTGCGGTCTGACAACTCAGCCAGCGCCAGCAAGGCTTGGCTGTTCTTGGGCTCTGTTGCGACGACATCCGTGAAACGCTTTTTGGCATCCTCGGGTTTCTTTTCAGCCAGGTCCAACGCCGCGAGGCTTGCCACGGCTGGAAAATAGTTGGGGCTGAGCGCCACGGCCTTCTCAAAACTTTTCCGGGCCCCCGCCGCATCTTTTTTGGCCAGCAAAACGCGGCCGCGCAGGTTGTGGGCGAGGGGTTTGTCGGGCTGCTTCTTCTGCAGCCCGTCGATGGCTTTCAAGGCCTTGTCAAATTCGCCGCGGCGCAGGTGGGCGCTGACCAGCGCCATGTCTGCGGTCACACCTGAATCGGATGCGGCAACGTCCTGCAATTCACCAAACGCCAATTCTTCCTTGCCGCTGACCAGGTGCGCCAGTGCCAAAGAGGTCTGTTTTCTGGCATCTTTGGGTGCTGATTTGGCGGCTTTGGCAAAGTACTCTTCCGCCTTCTTGGTGTCGCCATTCTGCAAATAGACTTCACCCGCGATGGAGTCGATTTCCGGATCCTTCACACCCTTGCTGATGCCCTGGTTCAAAGTGGCCAGGGCCTTGGCAGGCTGGCCCGAACGCAGGTAGGTCATGATCAAAAGGCGGCGCGCCAACACCAGGTTGGGTGCGGCGCCCACGGCTTTGCCCAACAGGGCTTCCGCTTGCACGTAAGACTTCAATTGAAATTCAATCGCGCCCGCCAGTTGCAGGGCCCGGGGATTGCCCGGCGCTACCCGCAACATTTGCTGAGCCAATTCCTGCGCAGATTTGTAGTCGCGCTTTTGGTACGCGATCTGGGTTTCCAGAAATCGGGTCTGCGGATTGTTCGGCGCCACCTTCTTCATCTGCAGCATCTGCGCCGCAGCGCCTTCAACGTCGCTTTGCGTCAGCATGTTGGCGATGGCGCTGGCATGCCCCGCCACATTGTCTGGTTTGATCTCGACCACCTTGCGGTAGGCTTCCAGTGACTCCTTGGGCTTGTTCACACCGAAGGCCAGCACGTCGCCTTTGAGCCGCCAGGCTTCAAAACTGCCTGGATTTTTGGCGATGACGTCGTCCAGCGCCTTCAAGGCGCCGTCGTAATCCTTTTGTACCGCTTTCTGGCGAGCCTGTGCGATCAATGCCGGCGCAAATTCAGGGTCGGCCTGCAGAGCCGCAGCCAGCGCAGTTTGAGACGGTTCCGACTTGCCCATGGCCAGGTAGGCTGATGCCAAAGTTGTCTGGAAATCTGCCTTGGCGGTCTTGCCGGACAGAGTCGCAGTGGCAAACTCGTCGGTGAGTTTCTTGTATTGCCCCCGCGCCGACAGGGTCGACGCCAACTGCGGAATCACATCGTCGGCGGCATGTTTCAGTTCCAATGAGCGGCGCAGTTCAAGCTCGGCGTTGGCGTAATCACCCGTAGCTGCCAATGCCTTGCCCAGCAAAAACCGGCCTTCAGGCGACTCGGGATTTTTCTGCAGGGCATTCTTGATCTGGATTACTGCCGATTTGGGATCGCCCTTGGCCAGGTAGTCCTTGCCGGATGCCAGCATACCCTCCACATTCCCGCCGCCACAGGCCACCAAAAGCAGCGTGGCACTGAGGGCCAGCAAGGCTGGAAAATCTTTTAGAAGCCGGCTGGTCATGGGAATGGTCATGTTGCGTGACAAAGTGAGGAAATTGCTTTTCATTTCAGTCCCAATCGGTGCATGAGATCGTACAAAGTCGGGCGGCTGACCCCCAGCAGCTCCGCCGCCCGCACCAAATTGCCATTGACCCGCGCGATGGCGGCGATGATGGCGTTTTTCTCAGCGCGGTCACGGATGACGCGCAAGTCAAGCGAATGGTCCGCATCGGCAATGACCTGCGGGTTCAAGCCTACATCGTCAGC
>JANMMR010000133.1:0-2468 GCA_031373455.1 Rhodoferax sp. | reverse complement strand
GTGCGGGATAGGCGTAGCCGTCAGCTCCAGAATGGCGCTGGGGTTCAGCCGCTTGAGCGCGGTGAAGCTCTTGTCGGTCTTGGTGTTGTGCGCTTCGTCCACAATCAACAAGGGCTCGTGCAGCGCCAGCCAGTTGGCCAGACTCCAGCGCGGCTGGCCCACAAAACCCTTCAAGACACCAGTGCTGTCTGTCGCCGCTTCGTCTGCTGTAACCAGCGAATCCGGCAAATCGCACAACACACGCAGGCGCTGCTCATCACAAGCCTTGAAATGCCGCTCGAGGCTTTCTGAAAAGCTGTACACATTGCGCTTGTCGGTGTCGTCAATGCGAAAACTCTGGATGGTCGCCACGACCACCACGGCGCGCTGGCCCCAGTCAGGCGGGGCGATATTGGCGAGGTCTTCCAGCACACACACCCGCACGCCGGCGCCGTAGCTGGCCTCCAGCGCCTCGCGGTAAGGGTGGCCGGTGGTTTGCAAGGCTTTGAGCGTCTGGCTGCGAATCGTGTCGCTGGGCACCAGCCACACCGCCACCGGCGCGTCGGTGGCGCGCCACTCCTGGGCCAGCACGTTCACCGCGTGCGCCGCCATCAGCGTTTTGCCGCCGCCCGTAGGGATGCGCAGGCAAATGCAGGGCACCGCGCCAAACGGGTCCGGGTTGTACGGGCGCCCCGCCATCTCGCCAAACGCCAGCGCAGGGCCCCTGAGCTGGGCCGCGCGGGCGAACAGCCTCAGCGCGTCAAGCGCGGCTTGCTGGTAGCTTTTTAGCGAGAGAGTGGTCATTCACATCCAATAAACAGGTTGTTGACAGACTTATCCACAGGCGTATTACAATGACAGCGTGAGGACAAAATTCGGCTCCATGCCGTGTGAATGCAAAAGCCAAGGGGCAACCCCGCCGCGCAATCCTATATCCTCACCTCGATTCAAGAAGCCGCTCCTGAGCGGCTTTTTTGCGCCGATTGCTCAAAATCTGGGGTCGCGAGTAGTGCCTTTTGCGCCACTCGCTCAAACGTGTAAAATGGGCTAGTCCCCGCGGTCTCCGTCCCACACCAGGCGATTAGAGCCAAAATGTCGTGGAGGTTGCGGGGATCTTCGTTTGTGGGCTTGGTTATTTTGCTTTCCATAGCAGTAGGCCGTCATTCTCCCATCGTGCAAATGCACGCACATCCTCCTTTGCGTACATACTGGTGACCAAGTTCACCGAATGGCTACGGCCTACGCTTTGGCTGCTGGCCACTGACATCACCACTTGGCCAAGCCCCGTGACCTCAAATGTCAACACCACCACGCCTGCGGGGTGCGGTGGCGCTGAGGCATACACCGCGCTTGGCGTTGCAACGATTCCAGCCAGCCGCTTGACCATGGATTTGGGTATGCCATGGTCCATCACCACCTTTTCGATGACCTTGCCTTTGATGGCCAAGGGCAAATCCGGCAACCCCAACGTTGTCAGCAGAGCCGGGGTGACCCCCAAAATAGCCGATTTGCTCCTTGGCCACAGGATGCCCGCCCAAACTCGCGTTGACGATGGCATCGACCAGGGCGGCGAAGTTTGAGTGAAGTGCGTTTTGGTTTTCGAAATTCATAGAGTTATTTTTCTTATAGTGGATCGAAAAAAGCATACTGGGGCGCGATCACATTGCCGTCAATCCCCGGGGCTTTGCCCTGTCTGCAAGTACTCTGCCCACTGTAGGGCCGGACGTCAGAAAAGTTAATCCCCCCTATCGCGCCCTCACGTCATACGGAATGTGTTTGAACGTGACGTTCGCCTGCTTCAGCCGCTCCTCGCCCAGGCGACAGGCTTCGCCGTAGACCAGCAGGGGCGCGCTGGCGGCGGGGGTGGTGACGTGCAGGGCCAACAGGGCGGCCAACACGTCGCGGGTCAGCACATTGCCGCTGGCGGGGCGTTTGTCGCCCAGGATGCCGTTGAAGAGCAAGTAAATACCCATTTTGGGTATGATTGGAGCCTCTGACGGCTCATTGTGCGAATTTATTGACAAAATCGGCAATGAAGTCACGTGTTTGTTTAATAGTTTGCTACTATTTTCATAGTAAATACCAAGATACGGCGTGCCGGCTTTGGCGCGGGCGGGGTGGTCTGCAGGGCCGTCGCCAGGCCAGGCGGCGCCGGTTTCCTGCTGCCAGATGAAGGCGGCCAGGGTGGCGAAGCGCACAGCGGGATGGATGCGGCCGGTCTCGTCAAACACCGTGGGCCCGAGCCGCATGAAGCGGAAACCGCCGCCGCCCTGAAACGGCTGGCTGTCCTTGGCTTGTCCCCAGCCAACGGCCTTGCTGATGCCGCCCTGTTCGCCGTCGATGACTTTTTGCAGGCGCGGCAGGCAGTGCGTGGCGGCGTGTTCGCCCATTTCGATGCCGATCCAGCGGCGGCCCATTTTGTGGGCCACGGCGGCTGTGGTGCCGGAGCCGAGGAAGCTGTCGAGGACGAGGTCGTTGGGGTTGGTGGC
>JANMMR010000125.1:0-1575 GCA_031373455.1 Rhodoferax sp. | reverse complement strand
GTCGACATCGGGCACCGAGAGGTAGGAGATCCAGTGGCTGGGCATGCCGTGCGTGGCGGTGCGCAGGCCGCCAATGCCATGCTCTGGCCCGCTGCCGCCGTTCATGATCATGCTGTAGGCCTGGTCCCCCATGGGCACATCGGCGATTGACCAGCCAATCAGGCTTTGGTAAAACTTTTTCGACTTCGCCACGTCGTTGGACACATGCTCAATCCAGACGAATTTTCCGGGAAGGTAACTCATTTCAAATGCTCCTTGGTGGGTTGGGAAATCAAAACGAAAGGGTTTGGCAATTGAGGCATGGCTCAGGCATTCGGATTCGTCGCCGCAAAACTTGCTCGCGAACGCACCAGCTCCTGGCCGCGCAGCAGGTTGGGGTAACGCGCCATCAGCTGCGCGCCTTCGGGGAAAGCCTGCACGTAGGCCAAGATGGGCGCCACAAACAAATCGGCGCCGCTGAAGCTGTTGCCCGCCAGATAAGCGCCTTGTGTGTAGGCCGCTTCCAGCGCGGCGAATTGGGCTGGCATTTCGGCCAGCGCAGCGTCGATCACCGTGCGGTTGGGCTGCCCACCTTCGCCTTTTGGAAAGAGGATTTGAAACACATAACGCTTCACCATCGTGTCATACAGGTAGCTGTTCACGGCGCTGATCCACTGGGTTGCGCGGGTGCGCTCCATGATGGTGCCGGGGCGCAGCAAGGCGCCGGCGCCAAAACATTCGTCGAGGTAATTCAGGATCGCCGCCGTCTCCCAGACGTCAATCACGCCATCGCGCAAGGCCGGAATGCGGCCAAACGGGTGCACCGCCAGAACTTGCGGTGAATGCGGGCCGCTGGGCGCCAGGGTGTAGGGCACATTTTTCTCGGCCAGCGCCATGCGCACCGTGCGTGTGTAGCTGGAGCGCACGTCGCCCAGCAGCGTGACGGTGCCGGCGATGCCGTCCGGGTCGAGGTAGTCGTTGAGGCGGTTGAAGGTCGATTTCCAGCCCTGGTCGTGGCCGTCGCGCGCCATGCCCACCGGGAAGCCGCTGTGTTTCATGTGCAGCTCGGTGCCGCCGTTTTTTTCATTCAGGTTCACCTCGATCAGGGTTTCAACGTGCGGCATCGGGCTTTTGTCGCCCTCCCATTTCCAGGTGTAGACCACGCGGTGGGGACGCTCGAGTTGTTTGAATTGCCCACCCACCACGTATTGGGTGCCATCCCGCGAGGCCATCTCGATCCGCCAGGCACCGCCCACGCGCGGGTCTGCGGCCACACGGCCCAGGCTGGTGCCGCGTGAACCCATCCAGGAGGCAAGCCCGGCTTGTGTGGCGAAAGCGTCGAAGACTTTGTCGATGGGCGCGCGGATGAACCGCGTCTGGTTGAGGCTGAAACGTTCGGGAGCATTCATGGTGATTTCCTTTTTGTAAATCCAGGCTGGCGTTTTGGTTTGGGCAGCGGGCGGCGCGGCTTGCGGCTTGAGCCGGGCGACGTGCCCTGCGGCTCGAGGCCCTCGGCGCTTTCAAGCACATCCACCAGGCGGTCCAGGCTGTGCTCCCAAAACTCACGGTAGTGCTGCAGCCAGTCATTGGCAGCGC
>JANMMR010000119.1:0-16609 GCA_031373455.1 Rhodoferax sp. | reverse complement strand
GGTCAATTGTTGGCGTGCTGGGCGGGCTTGGTGCTCTGTTTCTTACAAACCCCGCATCGGCCGGGCAGGGAACAGCCGGGGTGGTCGATAAGGCGCAGGAAGTCGCCAGCAAGAGCGCAGGGCAGGTTCTTGACACGATTCAGCAGGATCCGTGGACGTGGGTCCACCTCATCGCCGCGGCGGTGGTCCTTGTGGCTTTGTTTGCGACGGGCGTTTTGCGGCGTTCGAGCCTCAAGGGGGGACGGGACGTCGGTTCGCATCCGGCGATTGTCTGGCTTGCCTGCGGGGCGATGGTGCTGGCGACCTCTTGGGTCGGTGGGGGCATCGTCGCTGGATTGATCGGGGTGAAACCCCCGACCGAGGGCGTTACGGCGGTAGGCTCTGCTGGCCTCAATGTCCGGGATCAGGCCATGGTGGGCCTCTGCGGTTACGGGCTTGCGATTTTTGCGGCTTTGGTTTTCCGAAGAATTCTTGCTCTTTCGGCACCAAAGGCGGGATTGGAACTGAGGCCCGATGGGCTGCCCAAGGGCGTGCTCGCCGCCGCTCTGGCTTGGCCGGTTGTGCAAGCCGCGGCGATCATCTCGACCTGGGCGGTTGTCCGGCTGGGGGGCGAGGCACCGGATCTGATCGCCCATTCGACGCTTCAGACCCTTGTCGATCAACGATCCAACCCGTGGGCGTTCGTGCTTGCGGGCTTGGCGGTGTTTGGGGCACCGATCGTGGAGGAGTTTGTCTTTCGGGTGGGGTTGCAATCGGCCGGTCTCCGGGCGTTTGGGAAGCCTTGGCTCGCGATTCTCGTGACATCCGTGGCGTTCTCGCTCATCCATATCGGTGACCCTCGCACGGCCCAGTGGCCACCCATGATCGTGCTCGGCGTTCTGGGTGTGTGCCTGGGGTTCGTGTGTGTGCGCATGTCGATGGCTTGCCCCGTTTGATGGCGCGTCAGCGAGGCCGTCATGGTGGTGAAGGTGATGCGGGTCGGTCTCACCGTCGCCATGCGAATGCTCGTGATCGTGTGTCATCGCGTCATGCACGTGGGGGTGGTTGTGGTTTTCGGTCAGGTGCAGGGCGACACCCACCGCCATCAACGCGCCACCCAGAAGCAAAGGCACGGTGATGGGGTCGCCCAACAGCCCCACGGAGATCACAGCGCCCGCAAAAGGAGCAATCGAAAAATAAGCACCGGTGCGCGCCGTGCCCAAGTGCCGCAATGCGAGCACAAACAACACCAGGCTCACCCCATAACTGGCAAACCCCACCAGCGCCGCCTGCAAAACGGCTGGCGCTGCCGGCCAGGCCGACCCGGTTGCCCATGCCAAACAGAGGCTCACGCTTCCTGCAGACAGGCCCTTCACCATGGCAATGAAACCGGCGTCTGCCAGTGCGACTTTGCGCGTAAGGTTGTTGTCGACCGCCCAGGCCAGACAGGCCGCCACGATCAGCAAAGCGCTTGCCGGGCTGCCGCCTTGCAGGCTGCTTGGGGTGGGCCAGGCCAGCACCAGCCCACCGGCCACGATGGCTGCCATGCCCCAGGCAATGCGACGGTCAAAGTTTTCCTTGAAAACAAACCAGGCCAGCAGTGCCGTCAACACGCCTTCTGCATTGAGCAACAGGGAAGCGCCGGCGGCATTGAACCCTTGCAGCCCCAGCATCAGCAGCACCGGCCCGGCCACGCCACCCGCCAATACGGCACCTGCCAGCCACACCCATTGGGTGCCCTGGGGCAACACCGCGCGTTCACGTTTGAACAACCGCACCGAAGCCAGCCCCAGCCCGGAGCCCAGGTACAGGAGCGCGGCCAACATCAGCGGGCTCACCTGAACCAGCAGCAGTTTGGCCAGCGGCGTGCCCATGCCAAACAGCAGCGCCGCTCCCAATGCGAAGATTGCCCCCTGGTTCAAAATGGATTCCCGGTTCAAAGCAAAGTCTGGCGCGCAGCGCGTTCAAATCGTGCTCAAATGTCTTGATTCCATTCTAGGACTTGGCTCGTTGGCGAGCCCCGGAATTCCTGCACCGATTTGCCTGCCAGAAAACACCATGTCAGCTTCCTGTGAACACGAAACCCCGAAGCCCGGGCAGATCCTCGACCTCGCCCGCTACCGCCGCATCCTGTGGATCGCGCTGCTGGTCAACGCCGCGATGTTTATTGTCGAGATCATTGCCGGCTACCGCTCGGGCTCGGCCTCGCTGCTGGCCGACGCGATCGACTTCGCCGGTGATGCGGCGAACTACGGCGTCTCGCTGGCAGTCATGGGCGCGGCGGTGGCCTGGCGCTCGCGCACGGCGCTGCTCAAGGCCAGTTGCATGATCGGCTTTGGTGTCTTCGTGATTGGCCGCGCCATTTGGGGCCTGGTTTACGGCACGTTGCCCGACGCGGCGCTGATGGGCGCCATTGCCGTGGTCGCGCTGGTGGCCAACGTGTCGGTCGCCTGGATGCTCTACGCCTTTCGCGAGGGCGACGCCAACATGCGCAGCGTATGGTTGTGCTCACGCAACGATGCGGTCAGCAACCTGGCTGTCATTGCGGCGGCGATTGGCGTGTTTGGCACCCACAGCGCCCTGCCCGACCTGGCCGTGGCCGCCGTGATGGCCGGGCTGGCCATTTCCGGCGGCTGGTCGGTGATGAAACAGGCTAGAGGCGAATTGGCGATGGATCGGCACCATGGCCACGTCCATTGAAACCCAGACGCACGGCCTCAACGCGCGGCTGTATGACGCGCTGGTCGACTGGTATCGTGCCATGACCACCGCAAGCCTGCACGCTCAGTGGCTGCCTTTGGTAAGCCCAGGCAAAGCAGTCATCAGCGCTTTTGAATTGATGCCGGTCAGGCGGGAGTTGAATCACCTGATTTCCCTGGCCCGCCAACCGGTTCAGACCGCAAAACAGGTCAACCCCGGCAACAAACCGATCGGCAATGGCCTATCCCAAATAAATCCCAGTCGATCAACCGGCACATTCAGGGCTTGGCTATTGATGGAACTTTTGCAGCGTTAAACTGTCCTCCACACCATGCGCCGCCTTTTCCTCATTTTGATGATTGCGTTGCTGCCTGTGCGAGGCTGGGCGGCTGACATGATGGCGGTATCCATGGCGGCGCAGCAAATGCATGCTGTGCAGTTCGTCCAATCCGGGATTGATGGCCAAAACGGCTCTGCCCCACTGGTCAGGCAAGTGCAGCCCGCCATGTCGGCAGATTGCCCGATGATGGCCATGCTGGCCGGCAAGTCGGGCCGTGATGCAGGTGACGAGACCGGTTCGTCAGTTTTCAAGGTTTGCACGACCTGCCAGCTTTGCATGGGCCTGGTGACGGGGTATGTCCCGAGCGGCCCGTCTATGACGCCCCTCCCCCCGGCGGCGTTGTGCCTTGACGGCGCCAGCTTCAGCAGCGCCGAGCGCGCGCCAGGCTTCAAACCACCTATTTCCTGACAGCCACGCCCGTAGTCCGTCCGCAAAACGCGTGTTTTGCGGATGGAAGTGCCGCTTGAACGCGGCGTCTTTCGCGTCAGGAAATTTATGCCCATCCTTACTGCCAAGCCCATTCGTCACATTCGTCACGTCTTGGACGGCCTTGTCCGCAAGGCATTCCGCTGGCTTTGGCCTGCGCTGCTACTGCCAGCAGCGGTGTTGGCCCAGCCCACATTGAGCCTGGAGCGAGCCGTCCAGTTGTCGCTGCAGCAATCGCGGCAGTTACCCGCGCACGACGCCCAGGCGCAGGCAGCCCGGCAAATGGCGATTGCCGCCGGCCAGATGCCGGACCTCACACTCAGGCTGGGCGTCAACAACCTGCCTGTCACCGGCCCGGATACGTTCAGCTTGACCAATGATTTCATGACCATGGCGTCCATAGGTTTCATGCGCGAGCTCACCGGCAGCGACAAACTCAAGGCGCGCTCTGCCCGCTTCGAGCGCGAAGCCGACGCGGCGCTGGCCGACCGGGCCTTGACACAGGTCACCCTCGCACGCGACACGGCAACGGCATGGCTGGAGCGCCACTTTCAGGAGCGCATGCAGGGCCTGCTGCGCGCCCAGCGCGATGAGGCCCGCCTGCAAGTTGAAGGGGCTGAGGCCACCTACCGGGGCGGGCGCGGCAGCCAGGCCGATGTCTTCGCCGCGCGCGCCCTGGTGGCGCAGTTGGATGAGCGCCTGCAGCAGATTGAGCAGAACATTGCCATCGCCCAGACCCGGCTGGTGCGATGGGTCGGGCCGGAGGGGCGTCAACCCCTGGCCGCCGCGCCTGATTTGACGCAGATGCCACTCAAGGCAGACGAACTGGAGGAAATGGTGAGCAAGCATCCCTACATCGCTGTGCTGGAGAAGCAGGAGGGCGTTGCGCGCGCTGAGGCCGACATCGCGCAAACCGAGAAGAAAAGCGACTGGAGCATGGAGTTGATGTTCAACCAGCGCGGCCCGGCTTATTCCAACATGATTTCCATCAACTTCAGCTTGCCACTGCAAAACAACCAGGCGAACCGGCAGGATCGTGAACTTGCCGCCAGGCTGTCACGGGTCGTGCAATTGCAGGCCCAACGCGATGAAGTGCTGCGCGAGCGGATCGCTGAAGCGGCCACCCGGCTGCAGCAATGGCATGGCAATCGCAAACGCCTGGAGACTTACGACCGTGAATTGATTCCTCTCGGGGCGCAACGTACCCAGGCGGCGCTGGCGGCGTACCGGGGCAGTGGCCCATTGCTTGCGGTGCTGGAGGCGCGGCGCATGGAAATCGATGCCCGCATGGATCGCCTGCGCCTGGAGATGGAAACAGCGGGGCTGTGGGCGCAACTTAACCATTTGATTGCCGTTGGACATGAAGCCGCGGACATGAAAGCACCGGCAGCGGCCCAGGAGAAAAAGCCATGAACAAAAAACTGAAACCCTTGCTGATGGGTTTGGCCGCTGCGAGCGCTTTGGGCGCTGGCGGTTACGGGTTGTATGTGCTTGGCATGAACCGTGGCATGGACATGGCTGCGCCGTTAACGGCAGCGGCTCCAGGAGCCAGCGCGATAACGGCTTCAGGCCCGTCTGAAGCCGTTCCTCAAACCATCGCCCAGGGCGAAGAGGCCACCCGCCGCCACATCACATCGGGTATCAAGGCCGGTGACGTTGACCCTGTCACAGGTAAGAAGATCATTTATTACCACGACCCGATGGTACCAGGCAACAAATTTGACAAGCCTGCCAAGTCGCCCTTCATGGACATGATGCTGGTGCCCGTGTACGCCGATGGCGACAGCGATGGCAGCAAGGTGACGGTGAGCCCGCGCATCCAGCAAAACCTGGGGGTACGCACGGCAACTGTCACCGAAGGAACCCTGTCGCCACAGGTGTCCACGGTGGGCAATATTGCCTTCAACGAGCGGGACCAGGCCATCGTGCAAGTACGCACCACCGGTTTTGTGGAGCGGCTGCACGTGCGCGCCGTTCTGGACCGCGTCGCCAGGGGCCAGCCACTGGCCGAGCTGTACGTGCCCGATTGGGTGGCAGCGCAGGAGGAGTTTTTGTCTGTACGAAAAATGCTGGGCAATGATCTCGTCCCCCTGGTGGATGCCGCCCGTCAACGCATGCGCCTGGTGGGCATGGACGAGGCCCAGATCAAAGCGGTGGAAAGCAGTGGGCAGGCGCAACCGCGCATCACCCTGGCCGCGCCGATTGGCGGCGTGGTCACGGAACTCATGGCACGTGAGGGCATGACGGTGATGACCGGTGCGACGTTGTTTCGCATCAACGGCATGGGCACGGTATGGGCCAACGCTGAAGTGCCTGAAAGCCAGGCCGCGCTGATCCGCCCCGGCGCCAAAGTGCAGGCCAGCAGCGCAGCCGCGCCAGGTACCATCCTGCGCGGTACGGTCCAGGCCCTGTTGCCCGACGTGAATGCCGCCACACGGACGCTCAAAGCCCGGGTGGAGCTGGCCAACCCCGGCAATGTGCTGGTGCCCGGCATGTTTGTGACCATGCAGTTCATGGATGCTCGTACAGGAAAGGCTTTGCTGGTCCCGACCGAGGCCGTGATACAGACTGGCAAACGCGTGGTGGTGATGCTGGCGGAAGACAAAGGCAGGTTCCGTCCGGTCGAGGTTGAAACCGGCATCGAGAGCGGCGGGCTGACCGAGATCAGGCGGGGCTTGCAAGCCGGGCAACGGGTTGTCGTGTCATCCCAGTTCCTGATCGACTCCGAGGCCAGTCTCAGAGGCGTGGAAGCCCGCTTGAACGACGCACCCCAACCAGGCGCGGCAAAGACCGCGCCGCGCCACGAAGGGGAAGCGAAGATAGACGCGATCGGCAAAGACAGCATCACGCTGTCCCACACACCCATTCCATCGCTCAAGTGGGGAGCGATGACCATGGATTTCAAAGCGCCTGCGCCCAAAGACCTGTCACGCAATCTGGCGGTGGGCGACCAGGTTCGTTTTGAGTTTTACATGGATGCGGACGGACTGCCGCAATTGACCCGCGTGTCGCCAATGGCTGCCGTGCCAGCTTCCGCCGGAGGAAAAAAATGATCGCCCAGCTCATACGCTGGTCCATCGCCAACCGCTTCCTGGTGCTGCTGGCGACCCTGATCGTCAGCGCCTGGGGAGTCTTCAGTGTGCTTAAAACACCCCTGGACGCCCTGCCTGACCTGTCCGACGTTCAGGTCATCATCCGCACGACCTATCCCGGCCAGGCTCCGCGCATTGTCGAGAACCAGGTCACTTACCCGCTCACCACAACCATGTTGTCAGTGCCGGGGGCAAAGACGGTGCGCGGTTATTCGTTTTTTGGCGATTCATTTGTTTACGTCATTTTTGAAGACGGCACCGACCCCTATTGGGCCCGCTCGCGTGTGCTGGAATACCTGAACCAGGTGCAGTCGCGCCTGCCTGGCGCCGCCAAAGCGTCACTGGGGCCGGACGCGACGGGTGTGGGCTGGATTTACCAGTATTCATTAATTGACCGCAGCGGCCAGATGGATGCCGGGCAACTGCGCGCCTTGCAGGACTGGTTTCTGAAGTACGAACTCAAGACCGTTCCCAACGTGGCCGAAGTGGCCAGCGTGGGCGGAATGGTGCGGCAGTACCAAATCGTGCTGCAGCCTGACAGACTGGCCGCCTACGGGATAGCGCACACCAAAGTTGTCGAAGCGATCCAGAAATCAAATCAGGAAAGCGGCGGCTCGGTGCTGGAACTTGGCGAAGCCGAATACATGGTGAGGGCCTCAGGCTATTTGCAGTCGCTTGACGACTTCAGAAAGGTGCCATTGACGACCACCACTGCGGGCGTGTCCGTGCGCCTGGGTGACGTGGCCCGCATCCAGATCGGTCCGGAAATGCGGCGCGGCATTGGCGAACTGGATGGCGAGGGGGAAGCCACCGGCGGCGTGATTGTGATGCGCTCTGGCAAGAACGCGCTGGAGACGATTGCCGCAGTCAAGGAAAAAATCAAGACCTTGCAGGCCGGCCTGCCCAAGGGCGTGGAAATAGTGCCGGTGTATGACCGCTCCGGTCTGATTGAGCGTGCGGTGGACAACCTGGGACGCAAGCTGCTGGAGGAATTTGCCGTTGTCGCCGTGGTGTGTTTCATCTTCCTGTTCCACTTGCGGTCAGCCTTCGTCGCCATCATTTCGCTGCCGCTGGGCATTCTGGCGGCCTTCATCGTCATGCGTTACCAGGGTGTGAATGCCAACATCATGTCGCTGGGCGGCATCGCCATTGCCATTGGCGCCATGGTGGACGCGGCGGTGGTAATGATTGAAAACGCGCACAAACACCTGGAACACTGGGGCCAGGACCATCCTGGCGAAAAGCTGCGCGGCGAAGCGCGCTGGCAAGTCGTCGGCAATGCGGCCGCCGAGGTCGGCCCCGCGCTGTTCTTCTCGCTGCTGATCATCACGCTGTCTTTCATCCCGGTCTTCACACTGGAGGCTCAGGAAGGACGGCTGTTCTCGCCGCTGGCCTTCACCAAGACCTACGCCATGGCTGCGGCGGCTGGCCTGTCGGTGACACTGATTCCCGTATTGATGGGTTATTTGATTCGGGGTCGCATCCCTGACGAGAAAGCCAACCCGCTGAACCGTCTCCTCATCGCCGTGTACCGCCCCTTGTTGAACGGCGTGCTGCAATGGCCCAAAGCCACGTTGGCACTTGCGGCGTTGCTGCTGGGGCTGAGCCTTTGGCCCTTGCAGCACATCGGCGGCGAGTTCATGCCCAAACTCGATGAAGGCGACATTTTGTACATGCCATCAGCCTTGCCCGGCCTGTCGGCGGGAAAGGCCAGCGAGCTGTTGCAGCAGACTGACCGGTTGATCAAAACCGTGCCCGAGGTTTTGAGCGTCTATGGCAAGGCCGGACGGGCCGAAACCGCCACCGACCCGGCGCCCATGGAGATGTTCGAAACCACCATTCAGTTCAAACCCAAAGACCAATGGCGGCCCGGCATGACGCAGGACAAGCTGGTGGACGAGCTCGACCGCATCGTCAAGGTGCCCGGCCTGGCCAACATCTGGGTGCCGCCCATCCGCAACCGCATCGACATGCTGGCCACCGGCATCAAGAGCCCCGTCGGGGTGAAGGTGGCAGGAGCCGACCTCGCCACCATTGACCGCCTCACCGGCGAGATCGAACGCGCCGTGAAAGACGTGCCCGGCGTCAGCAGCGCGTTGGCCGAGCGGCTCACCGGCGGGCGTTACGTGGATGTCAACATCAAGCGCGATGCCGCCGCCCGTTTCGGCATGAACATCGCTGATGTGCAGTCGGTTGTCACCTCCGCCGTGGGTGGCGAGAATATCGGCGAGACGGTAGAGGGTTTGCAGCGTTTCCCGATCAACATGCGTTATCCGCGCGAGCTGCGCGACTCGCTGGAGAAGCTGCGCGTGTTGCCCATCGTCACCGATCGCGGCGCACGGCTGGTGTTGTCGGACGTGGCCGACATCCGCATCACCGACGGTCCGCCCATGCTGCGCAGCGAAAACGCGCGTTTGTCGGGTTGGGTCTATGTCGATATTCGCGGGCGCGACCTGCGTTCAGCCGTGCGGGACATGCAAAAAGCCGTCACAGACCAAGTCAAACCGCCGCCGGGTTATTCCATTTCGTGGTCAGGCCAGTTCGAGTTTCTGGAACGCGCCACGGCCAAACTCAAGGTGGTGGTGCCCTTCACACTGCTGATCATTTTTGTGCTGCTGTACCTCACGTTCAAACGTTTTGACGAAGCCTTGCTGATCATGGCCACCCTGCCCTTCGCGTTGATTGGCGGCATCTGGCTGCTGTACCTGCTGGCCTACAACCTGTCGGTGGCCGGCGCCGTAGGTTTCATCGCGCTGGCGGGCGTGTCAGCGGAGTTCGGTGTGATCATGCTGCTGTACCTGCGGCAGGCATGGGACAAACGTGTTGCAGAAGGCAAAACCAGCCCCGCCGACCTGGTGGACGCCATCCGTGAAGGCGCAGTGTTGCGCGTGCGGCCCAAGGCCATGACGGTGGCGGTCATTTTGGCCGGTTTGTTCCCGATCATGTGGGGCACAGGCACCGGTTCCGAGGTGATGCAACGCATCGCCGCGCCGATGGTGGGCGGCATGATCACCGCGCCCTTGTTGTCGATGTTTGTGATTCCGGCGGTTTATTTGCTGTTGCGGCGACAGAAGGCGCAGACGGCGAACCGCGAAACACCCGCTGGGTTGCGCCATGACATCACCTGAATACCCGCGGCATCTTGAGCCGCCATGGCCGGACGGCAGCGCTGTCCATCGCAGAAGTCTGGTCAAACTCGCTTTGGCCAGCGCCGCCGCGCCGTGGATTGCAGGCTGCGCGACGGCGCGCGTCGAAGGCGCTTTGCCTGCCGTCAAGCCGCAGGACGAGCCTGGTTTTGCCGCGCCGCCAGCGGGAACACGGCGCGCCTGCGCCTTGGTGCTGTCCGGCGGCGCGGCGCGCGGTTTTGCGCATCTGGGCGTGTTGCGCGTGTTGGAGCGGGAACGCTTGCGCCCCGATCTGGTGGTTGGCAGCAGCGCCGGAGCCATCGTGGGCGCCATGTGGGCCTCGGGCATGACAGTGGCCCAGATTGAAGGCGCGGCGGATGGGCTTGACTGGATCGTGTTGTTTGATTTCGACCCGGTGCGCGCCTTGCTCAGTGGCGTGGGGCTGGGCTTGATGAAAGGCGAACGTCTGGAGCAGTTCTTCAAGCGCTACCTGTCAAAACCCATAGAGACGTTTCCTGTTCCTTTTGCGGCGGTGGCCACCGATATGGAGAACGGCGATATCGTCGCGCTGAACCACGGCGACGCGGCGACGGCGGTGCGGGCGTCCTGCGCGGTTCCAGCGCTCTACCCGCCGGTCAGGACGCGGGGCCGGCTGCTTGCAGACGGACAAATCGCAAGCCCGCTGCCGGTGGCGGCCGCCCGCCAGTTGGGGGGCGTGAAGGTGCTTGCCGTTGATGTGATCTACCCGCCGCAGCACTCCGAGATGAGCAACCCGATGTCCATGTTGTTCCAGTCGCTCATCGTGTCGGGTTGGCGCCATCTGCTGCGTGAAAGGGCGCAGGCTGACCTGTTGATCTCACCTGAAATTCGCACCTCCGCGCAGCTCGGGCTGGACAGCCGCAACTGGCTCGTCAAAGCCGGAGAGCACGCGGCTCAGGCGCGGGCGGACGAGATACTGCGATTTTTTGCTAAACCTGCCCAGGAAACTGCGGCAGCCACCGCTGCCATGGCCGGAGTCGCGGAACGCCACTGAAGGCGCTTGCCAGGAGACATCCATGAAATTGTTCAATATCGCGGAACTTGGGAGTTTCATGAGAGTGGCCGTACGACCTGCTCCCGTTGCGCCTATTACGGCACGTCCAAGTGCGGCCTGCCCGGTCTGATTGCGCCATTCTTGACAGATAGAAAAAGCGCTGCGTCGCTGCCATTGGAGCAGGTGCGAAGCCATATGCGCCTTGACATGGCGGTGATCCTGTTCATCAGCGCCCTGTACGCCATCGAACCCTGGTTTTTGCCCTTTGCTGTGGTCTGGACGGTCGGCGCATGGCGGATTTCATTGGGGCCCAAACGCCTCCATGGGCTGCTGGCCAAGCTGCGCTCTAGCCCAGCAGGCAAGGGTTTGCCGACGCGGCGCATCCCGATCGTGCCTACGCCCAAATAACAGGCCTTGAACACCACCACGCGCAGGCCAAGGCTGTGCTCCAATGTCTCCAACGCCAAGCGCCAGCGCTTCAAGACGCGCAGAACACTCAATTTGAATAGTCTAAATTTTTATTTTTAAAATAACAAAGATAGATTATTTAAAGATAAAGTCACGAATTAATTTAATTTATTGCTATGATATTTTTATTAAATATGATTAAATATTAGTCAATGTTAATACAAAAATTTTAAATAAACAGTATTCACAAATGACTATTAACATGGGTGTTAATTTTGTGCCGACCAGCACACTGACACGGCAGAACAAAATTGATTGAATCCTCCGCCAGTGGCGCGATTACGGATGTGGCCGGCATTGAAGTCGGTCATTTCAGAGACCCGCGCCGCCCTACCGGTTGCACCGTCATCCTCACGCGGGCGGGCGCTGTGGCGGGTGTGGACGTGCGCGGCGCGGCGCCCGGCACGCGCGAGACCGACCTGCTGCACCCGAGCAATCTGGTCGACCAGGTGCATGCCGTTTTGCTCGCCGGCGGCAGCGCCTGGGGCCTCGATGCCGCCAGTGGCGTGATGCGCTGGCTCGAGGAAAACGGCGTGGGCCTTCAAGTGCCGTATGGCCTGATTCCCATCGTGCCGGCTGCCGTGTTGTTCGACCTGCCGGTGGGCGACGCTTCGGTCCGCCCCGATGCCGCCGCCGGTTACGCCGCGTGTGCCGCTGCAAGCCGCGCGCGGCCGCTCGAAGGCAATGTCGGCGCGGGCGCGGGCGCGCTGGTTGGCAAGCTCTACGGCATCCACCGCGCGATGAAAGGCGGCATCGGCAGCGCCTCGATCACGGTTGACGGCGTCACGGTGGGCGCCATCGTGGCCTGCAATGCGCTGGGCGACGTGGTCGACCCGAACACCGGCGCCGTCATCGCCGGCGCGCGCACCGAAGACGGCCAACGCCTGCTCAACATCCGCCAGGCCATCCTGAACGGCGAGCCGCCCAAACCCCTGCTGGCTGGCACCAACACCACGATTGGCGTGGTCGCCACCGACGCCATCCTCACCAAAGCCCAGGCCCACCGCCTCGCCCAGGTCAGCCACGACGGGCTGGCCCGCGCCATCAACCCGGTGCACACCATGAGCGACGGCGACGCGATGTTTGCCCTTGGCACCGGCGCCAGCGGCAAGCCGGCGGCCATGATGGTGCTGGCCACCCTGGCGGCAGAAGTTACGGCGCGCGCCATCGTGCGCGCCGTGCGTGCGGCCCGCGGCGTCAGTTACAAGGGCACCACCTGGCCTTCGGCGTTTGAATTACCGTAGACCCATGCCGAAAAAACTCTCAGCCGCTTTTTTGTCGCTGCGCGCGATGTTGTCCACAGCCGGCCCGTTCCTGCTGCTGGCCGCCGCCTTGCTGGTGGTGGCTTACTGGTGGCTCGACCCCAATCCGCCCAAGCAGGTCACGCTGGCCACCGGCCCTGCGCAAAGTGCTTACGCCGAGTTTGGCAGCCGCTACGCCAAAATGCTGGCGCAAAACGGCATCCGGGTTCAACTGGTGCCCAGCGAAGGCTCCTCGGCCAATTTGCAGCTGCTGCGCGATGGCAAGGTCGACCTCGGTTTTGTGCAGGGCGGCAGCGATGAAACCCGGGCCAGCGCCGAGAGCGGCATCGAGTCACTGGGCAGCCTGTTTGTCGAGCCGCTGTGGCTGTTTTACCAGTCAGAGGCTGCCAGCCGGGTCAGCGGCAAAGCCACGTTGACGTCATTCAGCCAGCTCAAGGGCCTGCGCATCAATGTTGGCACCCCGGGCAGTGGTGTGCCGGCGCTGATGGAGAAACTGTTTGAGGTCAACCGGCTGGAGCCCGGCGCCATCACCCTCTTCAAACTTGAACAGACGCCGGCCACGGTGGCGTTTCTCAATGGCGAGGTCGATGCGATCGTCTTCGCCTCCGCGCCCGTATCACCCATGGTGCAGATGCTGCTGCAAACGCCGGGCGTGAAGCTGTTGGACTTCAACCAGAACGAGGCCTATTCGCGGCGCTTTGCGTTCCTCACGCCAGTGTCCTTGCCGCGCGGCGTGGTCGATCTGGCGGGCGATGTACCCGCAGCCGACGTGCGGCTGGTGGCGCCCACCACCTCGCTGCTGGCGCGCGACGGCGTGCACCCGGCGATCTTGCAGCTCTTCGCCCAGGCTTCGCTGAAGCTGCATGGCAACGCGGGCTGGTTCAACCGCGCGCGCGAATTCCCGAACTCGGCCAACACCGAGTTCCCGCTGGCCCAGGAGGCCGACCGCACCCTGCGCGGCGGCGTTCCGCTGTTGCAGCGTTATTTGCCGTTTTCGATGGCCAACCTGGTCGAGCGCATGTGGCTGGCGCTGGGCATCATCGTGGCCATGTTGCTGCCTTTGTCGCGCATCGTGCCGCCGGTGTACCAGTTCAAGATCCGCTCGCGCATCTTCCGCTGGTACGGCCAGTTGCGCGACATCGAAGAGCGCCACTCCGACAAAATGGAAACCGCTGCCACACTGGCGCCCGAGCTCGATGAACTCGAGGCCCACGTTGAAAAAATCACGGTGCCGCTCTCGTACGCGGACGAGTTGTACTCCCTGCGCAACCACATCGCCCTGGTGCGCGAGAAGCTGCTGCGAACCTGAACCACTGCCACGCCATGAAAGGCACTCCTTGAAAGGCGCTGTATGCGTGTAGGTGTACTGACGGGTGGCGGAGACTGCCCGGGCATGAACGCGGTGATTCGCGCTGTCACCAAGTCCTTGTTGCGGCAGTGCCAGGCCGAGGTGATCGGGATCGAAGACGGCTTTGCCGGACTCATGGAAGGCGGTCGCACACGCACGCTTGACTGGCGCTCGGTCTGCGGCATCCTGTACAGCGGCGGCACTTTGCTGGGAACCAGCAACCGCGTCAACCCGATGGCCAGCGAGGTCCTCGCCAAAGCCGCGATGGAGCGCGCAAACGCACTCGGTCTGGACGCGCTGGTGGCCATTGGCGGCGACGGCACGATGACCATTGCCCATGGCCTGGCCGAGCGCGGCCTGCGGATCGTGGGCGTTCCCAAAACCATTGACAACGACATTGAAGGCTGCGAGCGCAGTTTTGGGTTCGATACCGCCGTCAACACTGTGACGCTCGCGCTGGAGCGCCTGCAGACCACCGGCCAGAGCCACAGCCGCGTGATGATTGCGGAGACCATGGGCCGTTATGCCGGCTGGATCGCGCTGGAGGCCGGGCTGGCCGGCGCAGCAGATGTGATCCTGCTGCCGGAGATCGACTTTGACCTGGCGGCCGTGGTGGCTGTTTGCAAGGAGCGCGAACAGCGCCAGCGTTTCACATTGATCTGCGTTGGCGAAGGCGCGAAGCCGCGCGGTGGGCAGATGACCGTGGAGCGACTTCAGGCCGACAGCCCCGACCCGATCCGCCTGGGCGGCGTCGCCCACGTGTTGCAGAAAATGTTGCAACCTCAACTTCAAAGCGAGGTGCGCGCCACGGTACTCGGGCACGTTCAGCGCGGTGGCATGCCGACTCCCTTTGACCGCGTGCTGGCCACGCAATTTGGTACCGAGGCTGCGCAGCTGGTTCTACGCGGCGACTTCAACCGGATGGTGACCCTGCAAGGCGGCCAACTCTCCAGCGTGCCGATCAGCCAGGTGGCCGCGCGCAACCGGCGTGTACCGCTGGACCACCCTTTGCTCCTGGCGGCCCAAAACATCGGCGTTGCCTTCGGGGTGTGCCCCGCCGACCACACCGTTACTTCAAGGCCTTGAAGCGCATGCGCTTGGGCTTGGCGCCCTCCGCGCCCAGGCGGCGCACCTTGTCGGCTTCGTATTCCTGGTAGTTGCCATTGAAGAAGGTCCACTGGCTGTCGCCTTCACACGCCAGGATGTGCGTGGCAATGCGGTCCAGGAACCAGCGGTCGTGGCTGATCACCATCAGCGAGCCGGCGAATTCGAGCAAAGCGTCTTCCAGCGCGCGCAGGGTTTCCACGTCAAGGTCGTTGGATGGTTCGTCGAGCATCAGCACGTTGCCGCCAGCGATCAGGGTTTTGGCCAGGTGCAGCCTGCCGCGTTCGCCGCCGGAGAGCGTGCCCACACGTTTTTGCTGGTCTTGCCCGTTGAAGTTGAAACGCCCGCAATAAGCGCGGCTGGCCATGGTGAACTTGCCCACGTTGAGCATGTCCAGACCACCCGAGACGTCTTCCCACACGGTTTTTTCGTTGCTCAAATCGTCGCGGGTCTGGTCGACAAAGTCCATCCGGACGGTGGAGCCCACCTTCACCTCGCCGCTGTCCGGCTTCTCCTTGCCCGAGATCATGCGGAACAGCGTGGACTTGCCCGCGCCGTTGGGGCCGATGATGCCGACGATGGCGCCCGCTGGCACCTTGAACGACAGGTTGTCGATGAGCAGGCGGTCGCCAAACGACTTGCTGACGTTCACAAACTCGATCACTTCATTGCCCAGCCGCTCGGCCACGGGGATGAAGATTTCATTGGTTTCGTTGCGTTTCTGGTATTCGAAATCACTCAGCTCCTCGAAGCGCGCCAATCGCGCCTTGCTCTTGGCCTGGCGTGCTTTGGGGTTCTGGCGCGACCATTCAAGCTCTTTCTTCAAGGCTTTGGCGCGGCTTTCTTCGCCTTTTTGCTCGGCCTCCAGGCGCGCGGTTTTTTGCGTCAGCCAGTCGCTGTAATTGCCTTTGTAGGGAATGCCGGAGCCACGGTCCAGTTCCAGAATCCACTCGGCAGCGTTGTCCAAAAAGTACCTGTCGTGGGTAATCGCCACCACGGTGCCGGGGTAACGCTGCAGGAACTGCTCCAGCCAATCTACCGATTCGGCGTCCAGGTGGTTCGTCGGCTCATCGAGCAGCAACATGTCGGGTTTGGAGAGCAGCAGGCGGCATAGCGCGACGCGGCGTTTTTCACCGCCTGACAACACACCGATGTTGGCGTCCCACGGTGGCAGGCGCAGCGCATCAGCAGCGATTTCAAGCTGGTGCTCGCTGTCGGTGCCGCCGGTCGCGATGATGGCTTCCATCTCGGCCTGTTCGGTGGCGAGTTTGTCGAAATCGGCGTTTTCTTCACCGTAGGCCGCGTAAATTTCTTCCAGCCGCGCTTTGGCGGTGAAGACCGCGCCCATGCCGGCTTCGACACTTTCGCGCACGGTCTGTGTTGGGTCAAGCTGGGGTTCCTGGGGCAAATAACCGATGTTCAGGTTGGGCATCGGAATCGCTTCGCCTTCGTACTCCTTGTCGACGCCGGCCATGATCTTGAGCAGGGTTGATTTGCCGGAACCGTTGGTACCCAACACGCCGATCTTGGCGCCAGGGAAAAAGCTGAGGGAGATGTCTTTGAGGATGAAACGCTTGGGCGGCACCATCTTGCCGACGCGGTTCATCAAAAATACGTATTGAGCCATGTGTGGGGGAGTTCGCTGACGGAAAAACCCCCATTATCGCGGCTGCACCGGGCGCCTGCCCGGCGGGACTCACATCAGCGGCGCGGGCCCGGTGACGGCAGAGGG
>JANMMR010000072.1:0-14867 GCA_031373455.1 Rhodoferax sp. | reverse complement strand
ATGGCGGTGCCAAACTGTTTGCGGCTTTGGGTGTACTCCAGCGTGGCGTCGGTGGCGGATTTCATCGCGCCCACGGCGTCGGCACACAGCAGGGCCGTGGCGAAGTCAACCGCTTCCTCGATGTGCGGCAGGGCCAGGCCTTTGCTTTCTTCGCCGCCCAACAATGCATCGGCGGACAACACCACATTGCTGAAGGTGATATCGGCCGCGCGTTGGCCGTCTACCGTGCGGTACGCGCTGAGCTTCACCCCGTTTGCCAGGCGGTCCACCAGAAACAAACCAGTGCCGCCGCTCACCGGGCAACCCGGGCCGTGGCTGATCTCTGCGGAAACCACGAGCAAATCGGCCGCCGGCGCGCCAACCACCACCACTTTTTCCCCGTTGATCACCCAGCCTTCAGCGCCATTTGCCGTAGCTTTGACGGCCACCGTGGCAGCGGGCTCCAGCGCGTAACGCCGCCCACGCTCCAGGTAGGCGAAGCATGCCTTGCGGCTGCCATCGAGCAGGGCCGGCAGCACGGCCTCGCGCTGCGCTGGCGTGCCCGCTCGGGCCACCAGGCGGCTGGCCAGTGCCACGTGGTCAAGCAGCGGTTCGACCACCAGTGCGTCGCCAAAGGCTTCCATCGCCGCCATCATGTCCACGGCGCCGCCGCCATAACCGCCAACGCCGGCATCAAAGGGCAGGGCGGTGAGGCCCATGTCGGCAAAGGCAGACCAGGCGCCCTGGCTGAAACCCGGCGCTGAGCCCAGCGCTTTCTTGCGGGCTTCAAAACCATAACTGGCTGCCAGGTACTTTTGCAGTGAGTCGGCGAGCTGCTTTTGCTCTTCGGTGTAGTCAAAATCCATGGTGTCTTCTCGTTGGGTTCAGTCGTTGCAAATGCCGTTGCTGTTGCCGTTCAGGTCGAACGGTGTCAAAGACCCAGTGTCATTTTGGCGATGATGTTTTTCTGGATTTCGTTGGAGCCGGCGTAAATGCTGGCCTTGCGGTAGTTGAAATAACGCGGCGCAAGGCGCGAGGCGTAGGCGTCGACGGCGCCGTCTTCCACAGCAGCAAAGGGTTGCGCATTCGGCCCGACGGCCTGCATCATCAGCTCGGTGATCATCTGCTGGATCTCGGTGCCGCGGATCTTCAGCATCGACACATCGGCGCCCGGCGGCTGGCCGGATTTGCGCATTTTGTCGAGGAAACGCATGGCGGTGAGTTCCAGCGCGTCGAGTTCGATCTCGGTGCGCGAGACACGGTCGCGAAAACGGATGTCTTCCATCAAGGACTTTCCATCGCGCTGCTCCTGCGCTGCCAAGTTTTTCAGAGCGGTCATTTCGCGGCGCAGGCCCCCGGTGCGGGCGCTGCCCATGCGCTCGTGGCCGAGCAGGAATTTGGCCACCGTCCAGCCCTTGTTTTCTTCAAACACCAGGTTTTCAACCGGCACTTTCACGTTTTCAAAGAAAATTTCATTCACCTCGTGGCCGCCATCCATCAAGATGAACGGGCGCACGGTGATGCCGGGTGTTTTCATGTCGATCAACAGGAAGCTGATGCCTTCCTGGCGCTTCTCCACCGTGGCGTCGGTGCGCACCAGGCAGAAAATCCAGTCGCCGTAGTGGCCCAGGGTGGTCCAGATTTTTTGCCCGTTGACGAGGTAATGGTCACCCTGGCGTTCTGCCTTGGTTTTGAGCGAAGCGAGGTCGGAGCCGGCGCCTGGCTCGGAGTAACCCTGTACCCAGAAATCGTCACCGTCGCGCATGCGCGGCAGGAAGCGGTTCTTCTGTTGCTCGGTGCCAAACCGCATCAACACGGCGGCGCACATCACCGGGCCAAACGGCGCTTGGCCGGGCGCACCGGCAAAGCCCATTTCTTCGTCAAATATGTAGCGCTGGGTGATGTCCCAGCCGGTGCCGCCCCATTCAACCGGCCAGTGTGGCACTGACCAGCCTTTGGCCGCCAGGATCTTGTGCCAGCGGATCAGGTCTTCGCGCGAGAGGTGCTGGTACTGCGTGACCTTGGTTTGCAGGTCTACCGGCAGGTTGGCCGCCAGCCAGGTGCGCACTTCGGTGCGAAAGGCCTGTTCTTCGGGGGAATTGCTGATGTCCATGGCGGTCTCCAAACGGTGTTTCGGTGGTTCAGTGTTGAGGGGCCGGCCTTACGGCTGGCTGGCCTTGATGCGGGCCGCGTTGGCTTCGCGCATGGCGGCGATCTGCTCGCGGGAAAAGCCCAGCGCAGTTTGCAGGGGGCCGGGCGAATCCGGGTCCCAGGAGTGGCGTGGCCCCATGGTCAGGCCGCCATCCACGGTGAGGTGAGTGCCGGTGACGAAGGTCGCCGCGTCGGATGCGAAGAACAACACCGCCTCGGCGATGTCCCGCGGCAGGCCGGAGCGGCCAATCGGGTTGGCGTTGCCGCTTCTGGCAGCGATGGTCTGCGCAAACTCGCGCGCCTCTTGGGCGTCCATGCCCATGCCCTGGCCGAAGATCGAGGTGGCAATGAAGCCGGGCACAACGGCGTTGATGCGGATTTTGTGCTGCGAGAGCTCCTGCGCCGCCATGCGGGTGTAATGCAACACGCCAGCTTTGGCCACCGAGTAGGCTATTGGCGCGTAGCCGGTCTGCAAAGCTGAAATCGAGGAGGTGTTGATGATGGCGCCGCCGCCACGCTGCTTCATGTGTGGCACAGCGTACGAGGTACCTGCCGCCACGGCACGCAGCAACAGGGCATGGGTTTGGTCCCAGCCATCGGCGTCAAAATTCTCGACCCCGGCAGACGTGCCCCCACGCCCGGCGTTGTTGAAGAGGATGTCCAGCCCGCCAAAATGCCTGGCTGCAGTTTCAATTGCCGCCTTGATTTGCGCCGGTTGTGTGACGTCGCAGACGACAAATTTCACCGCACCGGCGAATTTTTTTTCCAGCTCGCGGCCAATGCCTTCTTGCACATCGGCTGCAACCACCTGGGCGCCTTCGGCGACAAACAGCTCGAGCGTGGCCAGGCCAATGCCGGAGCAGGCGCCGGTGATGACAGCGACTTTTCCCTGAAGGCGATTGGACATAATTGGTTTTTCGGGGTTAATGAAGTTGGGCCGAAGGGTTCAGTTTAGTCGCCCGCAACATCGCCAACATAGCCAGCACGGCCACCACAGACAGCGCCAGGCTGCCCCACATCACCGGCACGTAACTGCCGAATCGGTCAAACACGGCGCCGGCTGCCACTGGCCCTAGGAGGTTGCCCAATGCCGCGCCTGTGTAGAGGCTACCGATAATCCCCGAGACAGCACGCGCGCCAAAAAGATCCATGCAAATGGCCGGCATGAGCGAGACGATGCCACCGTAAGAGAGGCCAAACCAGAGCGCAAAAATGGCGTAGCTGGGGTAAGCGCCGGCCACCATCCAGAGCAGGTAGGTGCTGGTCATGGAAACCTGGGCCAGGGTGAGCGTCTGCATGCGGCCCAGCCGGTCTGCCAGGGCGCCAATCGCAAAGCGGCCAATCAGGCTGCCAATGCCGATCAGGCCTACCAGGCCCACCGCGCTGGCCTCGCTGATGCCGCTGTCACGCGCCGATGCCGAGACATGCGCAAACGGGATGAACATGGTGGGCGCCGCCGTGAAGGTGAACAGGTAAAACCACCAGAATCGCCGGTCGCGCAAGGCTTCGCCCAATGTCGCGCCACGGGGCGTTTGGTGTGCGCCGCCAGACACCGCCCCCGCGACAGGCGGCGGTTTGAGCATGCCGGTGGCGAGCAGGCCCATCAGCAAAACGCCACCCGCCATCAGGCGCAGCGCCGTGCGCCATTCAAGCGAAGAAATCAGGGCGGCTGCGATGAGCGGCAGGATGACCGTGCCCAGGCCAATGCCGGCGCTGGCGAGCCCCGACGCCAGACCGCGGCGCGCGGTGAACCAAGGCTGCACGTTGCCGATGGACGGCGTGTAAACGAGCGCAATGCCAAGGCCGATTCCTACCCCATAACTCCAATACACCGCCACCATGGAATGGGCAAAACTGGTGGCCAGCAAACCTGCGGCGATGCACACCATGCCCAGGCTGCAAACCAGGCGCGGCCCAAAGCGATCAGACAATATGCCGCCCATCGCGCCAACCGAAAAATAAACCAGCCCGGTCAAGCCGAACACCAGCGCCACGTCCGCCCGCCGGGCGGAGAACTCGGAAGCAAACGATTCGAAAAACGCCGCGAACGAATACGCCACGCCGAAGATCAGCGCAAGGCTCGCGAAGGTCGCCCAGACGACGACCCAGGCGTAGCGGGCTTCGGGCATGGGGTCGGGCTTAGCGGGGCGTCAACGACGGGTGAATGCCGGGTCAGGGCCGCATCAAGCCTGTAGCATTTCCCACAACTTGCCGGAAGTCACTGGCATTTGCAGCTGCGGCGCAAGCTTGCCCTTGCCATGGCGCGAGAGGGCGTCGGCAATTGCGTTGACCACGGCGGGTGTAGCGCCAATCGTGCCGAGTTCGCCCACACCTTTGGTGCCCAGGCGGTTGTTTTTACAGGGCGTTGACTGGTCCAGTTCGGACTTGAAACTCTGGACAATGTCGGCCTTGGGCGCGCAGTAGTCCATCAGGCTGCCGGTTACGAGTTGCCCGCTGGCGCGGTCGTACATCAGGTGTTCGCACAGGGCCTGGCCGATACCCTGCACGGCGCCGCCATCGAGCTGGCCACGCACGATCATCGGGTTGATGACCCGGCCCACGTCATTGACGGATGCATAAGACAGCACGTCCACCTGGCCGGTTTGCGGGTCGATTTCAACCTCGGTGATGTGGCAGGCGTTGGGCCAGGTTGGGCCGGCCACGGCGTGGGTGGACTGCACGTCAATCTGCGCACCCGGTTGTTTGCCCGCCAGTGTGAACAGATCGATGGCGAGGTCTGTCCCCTTGACCTTGTAGACCGCGTTTTCAAATGTGATGTCTTCGGCGGCGGCTTCCAGCTCTTTGGCCGCCAGGGTTTTGCCGAGTTCAATGGTTTTTTCGGCGCCGACCTGAATGGCCGATCCCCCGGTGAACAGCGAACGCGAGCCGGCGCTGCCAAAACCGTTCACCCGGTCGGTGTCGCCCATCAAGATGCGCACTTTGGAAATGTCGACACCAAAGCTGTCAACCACGAGCTGCGCCAGCGAGGTTTGAATGCCCTGGCCCATCGGGTTGACGGCGGTCATCACGTCGATGAAGCCATCTGCGCGAACCGACACCTTGACGTGTTCTTCCAGCGCATTGCCGCCGGTCCATTCGAGGAAGGTGGCGATGCCCAGGCCGCGCCATTTGCCCTTGGCGTTCGACGCCGCCGCGCGCGTGCCGAAACCGTCCCAGTCGGCCAATGGCAGCGCCTGGTTCATCACATGCTCGAACTTGCCGGTGTCGTAGACCTGCCCCATCGGGTTGGTGTAGGGCATTTGCTCGGGGCGCACAAAGTTGCGCCGGCGCAGTTCGATGCGGTCAATGCCGGTCTGGCGCGCTGCTTCGTCCATCAAGCGCTCCATGATGTAGATCGCCTCGGGGCGGCCAGCGCCCCGGTAGGGCCCGGTGGGCGCGGTGTTGGTCAACACGCCGCGAAAGTGGAAGTCAATGGTCTGGATGTCGTACACGCTGGTCTGAACCCAGGGGCCGATCATCAGCTGGATGGCAACGCCAGCGCCGGTGGCGTAGGCGCCCACGTTGGCCACGCCGTCGAGGCGCAGGGCGAGAATCTTGCCGCTGGCGTCGAGCGCCAGCTCGGCCTGGGTGTGCACGTCGCGCCCGTGTACGGAGGCCAGAAACTCCTCGCTGCGGTCGGCGGTCCATTTGACGGCTCGCTTGGTCTGCATGCAGCAGTACGCCACGGCCAGGTCTTCCGGGTACATGCCGGTTTTCATGCCGAAGCCGCCGCCCACATCGCCAATGACGGCGCGCACCTTTTCCTTGGGCAGGCCCAGGCAGTCGCAGACACCGTCGCGCTCGGCGGTGGGCATCTGGCTCGAGAGGCGGATGGTGAGGCGGCCGGTTGTGGCGTCGTATTCGTTGAGCACGGCGCGCGGCTCGATCGGCAGGGCGTTGAGGCGCTGGTTGGCGATGTCGAGTTTGACGATGTGTTTGGCTACCGCAAACGCGGCATCGGTCTTCGCAGCGCTGCCGTGGCGGATTTCAGCAGAAATGTTGTCGTTGATCGCATCACACAGGATTGGGGCGTTGGGGGCGAGCGCATCGTGCACATTCACCACCATCGGCAACTCCTCGTAGTCCACCACGATGGCCTCTGCGGCGTCGCGCGCCTGCTGCAATGTTTCGGCCACAACCGCAGCCACCGCCTCGCCGACGAAGCGCACACGCTCGTGCGCCAGGGCGCGGCGCGGTGGGTAACTCACGTCTTTGCCGTCTGCGCGCTTGAAGCCGGCCGCACCGGCGATGGGTTTGACGCCAGCGGCCACCATGTCGGCGCCTGTGGCCACCATCACCACACCCGGCATGGCGCGGGCGGCGCTGGCATCAACCGAGCGGATCACCGCGTGCGGGTACGGTGAACGCAGGAAAACCAGGCGCGTGCAATTGGCCGGTTGAACGTCGTCGGTGAACTGGCCCAAGCCCTTCAGAAGAGCCTCGTCTTCAAGGCGCAGAACGTGCTGGCCGGAGCCAAAACGCGCAGGAGAGTTTGCAGCCGGATTCGGTTGGGTCGCAGTGTTCAATTTGAATGCCCTTGAAGCAAGGTTTGTTGGAATTTGGGGTGGAAAACCCAACTATATGCGCAAGCTGGCGAACCCGCGCGAGCCGCGCGTCTTACGCGGACCGCAGCCCGAACACGCGGCACAATGTTGGCATGACATCCATCCCAAGCATTCCGACTCAAAACCAGACCACCACTGCAACAACTGAAGGGCCCAAAATCGGCGGGCACCTGCTGGTTGAATGCCTGGTGGCGCAGGGCGTGAGCCACGCCTTCGGTGTGCCGGGTGAAAGTTACCTCGCCGTGCTCGACGGTTTTCACCTGCACCGCGAAAAAATCCAGTTCATCATCAACCGGCAGGAGGGCGGCGCCGCCTACATGGCCGAGGCGCACGGCAAGCTCACCGGCCGCCCGGGGGTGTGTTTTGTGACGCGCGGACCCGGCGCCACCAACGCCTCCATTGGCGTGCACACGGCGTTTCAGGATTCAACGCCGATGGTGCTGTTTGTCGGCGACGTGGCCAGCGAAACGCGTGACCGCGAGGCGTTTCAGGAGGTCAATTTCCTGAGCTTTTTCGGCCCTTCCACGGGCGGCATGGCCAAACGCGTCGAGCGGATCGACGACGTGCGCCGCATTCCCGAATACGTGGCGCGCGCCTTCGCCACGGCGATGAATGGCCGCCCCGGCCCGGTGGTGTTGATCCTGCCTGAAGACATGCTGGCCGCTCAGGTGCCTGCAAATGCGAAGGGCGATTTGCCATCGCCGATGCCGCGCGTGGAAGCCGTGCAGGCCTGGAGCGACCCGGGCAGTCTGCGCACGCTGCGCGAGATGCTGCTCAAGGCCGAGCGCCCGTTTGTGGTGGCCGGTGGCGGCGGCTGGACGCCGCAGTCGGCCCAGGCGCTGCAGCGCTTCGCCGAAAACTGGAAACTGCCGGTGGGCAATGCGTTCCGCTTCCAGGACACGTTTGACAATTTCCATCCGCAATACGCGGGTGACGTGGGCATCGGCATCAACCCCAAACTCGCGGCCAAACTCAAGGAGAGCGACCTGATCATCGCCCTGGGCCCGCGCCTGGGCGAGATGACAACCGGCGGCTACACCTGGCTGGCCGCGCCCAAACCCTTGCAAAAGCTGGTGCACATCCACGCCAGCGCCGAAGAACTCAACCGCGTCTACCAGGCCGACCTGGCGATTCAGGCGACGATTAACGCCGCCGCGCGTTCACTCGAAGTGCTCACGGCGCCGGTTTCAGTGGCCTGGGAGGCCTGGACCGCCGCCTGCCACGCCGACTACGAATTCAACCGGATCCCGCAGAAGCTGCCGGGTGACATCGACATGCCCGCCATCGTGGCAAGCCTGCAAAAACACCTGCCAGCCGACGCCGTGCACACCAATGGCGCGGGCAACTTCGCCAGCTGGGTGCACCGCTTCTACCGGCACCACGGGCTGGCCAAGGGCCACAAAACGCAACTTGCGCCGACCAACGGCGCGATGGGCTACGGCGTGCCGGCGGGTATTGCCGCTGCCATCACCACCGGCCGCACGGTGCTGACGATGGCCGGGGACGGCGACTTCCTGATGAACGGCCACG
The DNA here is from genome assembly GCA_031373455.1 of Rhodoferax sp. GTDB lineage: Bacteria > Pseudomonadota > Gammaproteobacteria > Burkholderiales > Burkholderiaceae_C > JANYCG01. The sequence goes on along the minus strand of JANMMR010000072.1, from coordinate 6,642 downwards.
AGCTGGCCACCGCCTCGCAATACGGCGCAAAAACCATCATCGTGCTGCTGAACAACGGCATGTACGGCACCATCCGCATGCACCCGGAGCGCGACTACCCCTTGCATGTGGCGGGTACGGCGCTGGCCAACCCGGATTTCCCCGCTCTGGCGCGCGCTTATGGGTACGCTGGCGTACGCATCACGCAGACGAACGAGTTTGAACCCGCATTTTTGGCGGCATTGGCGCGCAAGGAAGGCACCTTGATCGAGGTGATGCTCGACCCGGACGTGATCACCACCCGGGGCACCCTGACCGCCATCACACAAAATGCGCTGAAAGCCGCGCAAAACGGTTAAACGCAGGGCCACAGCGATCAACCGGTAACATAACTTTACCTGGCGTGGGTAAACGCAATGCATAGGTGGCGCGTATAAGGGTGAAACACCACTTTGAAAGCGCAACATGAAAAAACTGATCTTCGCAGCCTGTGTGGCTGCAGCCGGCCTGGCCGGTATCGGATCATCCGCCACAGCACAGACCAATGTGGGTGTCTCCATCGGCATCCACCAGCCCGGTGTCTACGGGCGCATTGACATCGGCAACGACCCGCAGCCGCTGGTGATCAACCCGCAGCCGATCATCATCGCGCAACCCGCCGTGGTGGTGCAGCGCCAGCCGATTTACCTGTACGTGCCACCCGGGCACCAGAAAAACTGGGGCAAACATTGCTACCGCTACGGCGCCTGTGGCCAGCCGGTTTATTTTGTGCAGGAGCAATGGGTGCGGGACCGTTACCAGCACGAGCACCCGGGCTGGCGCGGTGATCGCAATGGCCGCAATGGCCACCGGGGTGACTATGACGACGGCGACCGCCATGGCAAAGGGAACAAACATTCCAACCGCGGACGCGACTGAGCGGGCGCTGGCTTGACGGCTCGCGAGCCGGCAGGCAGGCGGTCAGTCAAGCGGACAAAGCGCCAGTCATACCCAAAATGGGTATGATTGACGCTTTATTTTGGTCAAACGCCGTTTTTCATGAAAAAATTGGCAATCAAGTCACGTGAAATGGCAATAGTTTGCTATAAATAATATAGCAATCAGAGTGCCCTGGCAGCTGGGTGGCCTTACCAAAATCTGGCAAGCTGAACCCGCTGCGGTGCTGCAGCGCAGGGCGCCTGCCCGCAACCATGCTCAGGGAAGCGGAACCTATCGAAGTTTGCCCACGTCGGTTGTCAGCCAGTTTGCTTCGCGCCGGTCCGGAAACGCTGCCGGGTTTTGCTGCGCCCAACTCATGAAGACGGTCTCGCTCATCGGCTTGGCGGTGAAGTAGCCTTGGCAGGCGTCGCAACCGGCGTCCTTGAGCAGTTGCCATTCGCTGTCGGTCTCAACCCCTTCGGCCACCGTTTCCAGGCCCAGATTCCTGGCCAGCGCGATGGTCGACTGCATCACCATCCAGCGCACTGAACCGTGCTCCACTTGGGAGACAAAGCTGCGGTCCAGCTTGAGCTCACGAAAGGGCGAGCTGACGAGGCGTTTGAGCGAGGAAAACCCGGTGCCGAAATCGTCCACCGAGAGGGTGAAGCCCGCCATGCTCAGGCGTGCCAGGTTCTCAAGCGCCACTGCCAGATTGCCATTGGCCACCGTTTCGGTGACCTCGATGGTCAGGCGTGCAACCGGTATGTCAAGCTTGCGCACCGCCTGGATCAGCCGCTCCGACATGGTGGGCTGGTCCAGCCAGGCCGGGGAGGCATTGATCGCGATGCGCCCGGGCAGGAACGACGCCTCGAGAAAACGCACGGCCCAGGAGGCGCTCTTCAAAATCGCCAGTGAAAACGGTTCAATCAAGGGCGACGCTTCAAGCGCCGGGATGAAAGCCGCTGGCATCACAATGCCACGCTCGGGGTGGCGCCAGCGCGCCAAAGCTTCGCCGCCGATCAATTTCCCGTCGGCAAAACCCAGCTTGGGTTGCACAAAGGCTTCAAATTGGCCCGCGGCAAACCCTGCAGCGATGTCGCTGATGGAAAACTCGGCTTGTTTGGACTCCGAGACCTGACGCGTGGGGTGGTGCAGCACCGCCTCCAGCGCCTGGCGCGTGGCCGGTTTCTGGATCACGCCCATTAAGTCGATGTTTTGCTCGCGCGCCAGCCATTCCACCGCCGCCAGCAGCTCACGCTCCACCGAAGAGAGCACCACCACGCCCACATTGGGTGCGTGTTCGCTGATCTTGCGCATCAAGGCCAGGCCATCCATGGTGGGCATGTCCAGGTCGGTGAAGACCATGTCGATCATCGCGTCTGCGGCCAGCAGGGCCAGCGCCTGGGCGCCGTCTTCGGCTTCCACCACGGTGGTCACGCCCAGCGATTCGAGCATGCGCACCAGCACTCTGCGCTGCAGCGGGTGGTCTTCAACCACCAGCACCACCTGCGGCAAGGGGAATAGAAGCCCCAGGTCCACGTCTTTGTCCGTGCTCATGCTCATAGTCATCTCCCTGCCTGTTTTGGGTATTCTATTCAACGCCCCTGCGCGATGCGTTCATCGAGCCGCTGGCACTCTTCGCGCATGGCGGGCCAGGCGTCTGCCGCGCGTTGCCAGTCGCCCGCGTGGGAGGCCTGCTCCAGCCGGGTGGCGGCCGCTGCCAACTGGGTTGCGCCAAACATTTTGGCCGCGCCTTTGATGCGGTGGGCACTTCGGCGCAGGTCGTCGATGGCGACGTTTTTCACCGCAATCGTGGCGGCCTTGAGGTCTTCTGCATTGGCCTTGCGGAAATCCTCCAGCAAGTCGTTCTGCAGGGCCGAGTCGCCTTGCGTGAGTTCTTCGAGCCCGCCGAAGTCGGTGTTGAGCGGCATGCGCGGCTCGACTTCCTCTGCCTCCAGAAACACGGTGTCGTTGACCAAAGGCAGCCAGTGGTCCAGAATCTGTTTGAGCACCGCCAATTCGACCGGCTTGGTGAAGGCGTCATCCATGCCCACGGCGTGGCATTGCGCCAGCGCCTCGTGCGAGACGTTGGCGGTGCAGGCAATGATCGGCAGGCGCGTTTTGCCGGCTTCCCGTTGGCGGATCGCGGTGGCGAGATGGTAGCCGTCCATCACGGGCATTTGGCAGTCAGTGATCACCAGGCCAAATCCGCCGGCGCTCAGTGTGTTGAGCGCCTCGTGGCCATCCGAGGCGGTCTGCGCGGCGTAACCGAGCACGTTGAGCTGGCGCGCCATCAAGCGGCGGTTGACCGGGTGGTCGTCGACCACCAGGATCAAATTGCCAGCAGCGCGGGCTTCGTCCACTGTTGGCGCATTTTGACCATGAAGCTGTTTGGCGATGGCCTCGATCGCCAGGGTTTTGGGAGGGGCGGACGCATCCACAAAAGCGCGCCGCAGCCTCAAGGTAATCCCAATGCTTGTGCCGAATCCAGGCTCGCTTTGGACTTCAATTTTGCTGCCCATCAACTCGGCCAGGCGCTGGCAGATGGCCAGGCCCAGCCCCGTGCCGCCATAGGTGCGCTCTACCGAAGAATCGGCCTGGCTGAACGGCTCGAACACACGGGCCAGCGCGCCGGGTTTGATGCCGACGCCGGTGTCTTCAACCGTGATGCGCACCAACTCGGCCTCTTCGTTCTGCCCCAGCAGCTCTACCGCGAGCTGGACACGGCCCCGTTCGGTGAATTTGATTGCGTTGCTCAGCAGGTTGTTGATGATCTGGCGCAGCCGAAGCGGGTCAAGCACCAGTGCCGGAGCAATGCGCGGGTCCACCTTTTGCACCAGCAGCACACCCTTTTGGCTGGCCGCAGCGCCGTAGTTTTGGTAAGCCGTGTCAAACAGTTGCGTCAATGACGCAGCTTCTTCATGCAGCTCGAGTTTGCCGGACTCGATTTTCGAGAAATCGAGCACGTCGTCAATCAGGCGCAGTAGGGATTTGCTCGATTCGCGCACCGCGTCAACGGTGTCGCGCTGCTCGGCGTCCAGGCGGCTCATGCGCAGCAGCTCCAAAAGGCCGATCACCGCATTCATCGGGGTACGGATTTCATGGCTCATCACCGCCAGAAAATCGCTTTTTGCCTTGCTGCCGGATTCGGCGGCCTCCTTGGCGGCCAGCAATTTCAGCTCGGCGTCCTTGCGCTCGGTGACGTCGATGAAGGTGGTGAGACGCAGGCCATTGGGCAGGTGCTTGCCGCGAACGTCAACCGTGGCGCCGTTTGGCATGCGCCGCTCCACGTGCACCGGCGCTGTTTCGTTGGTCCGACTCACCCGCTCGGCGACCAGTTGCGCTACCTCGCCAGGTCCGTAGACGCCGCGTTCGGCCTGATAGCGGAAGGCATCAATGATCGAGGTGCCGGTTTTCATCATTGACGCCGGCAGGCCCTGCAGCGCGGCGCAGGCTGCGTTGGCGACCAGCACCTGCATGTTCTTGTCGATCAGCGCCACGCCCACCGGCATGGCGTCGAGCAGGTTCTGCAGGAACGCCGCCTGTTCATTGGCCTTGCGCCCATTCTCAAGAAGCAGGTCGTCCCGGTCCCTGCGGTCACTGACGTCGGTGTAGACCGACAGCAGGTTGCCATTGTCCAAAGGCAGGCTGTTGATATGCAGCGTCTTGCCATCGTGACGCTTGCGCTCAAGACTTCGCCGGATCCGTTTGCGCGCGAAATCCATACGCTCCGCGATGAATGGCTCCTTGTCGCCGGGACCGAACTCGCCACGTCCGGCGATGAACCGGTAGAGGTTTTCCAGTTTGGTGCCCTGGTGCATCAATTCAGGCGGGACATCCAGAATGCGGCTGCTGGCTACATTGGCCGCCACGACGCAAAGGTCAGCGTCAAAAAGGGCGACTCCGACGGGAAGCGCGTCCAGCAATTCCTGCAGAAACTTCGCGCGGTCTTTCGCAGCGTCACGCACCGCCAAGTCGGCACGCATGGACGTCATGGAGCGCTCGTTCATGATGCGCTGGGTCACATCCGATCCCACGCCGCGGTAACCGGCAAAGCTGCCATCGGCGGCAAACAACGGCTCACCACTGATACTCACAAAGCGCACATCGGCCGGCACCTTCAGGCGGATGATCAGGTCACGGAATGGCTTGTGCGCCTGAACTTCGGCCTTATGTTGCTCCCAGGTCATGTTGACCGGGCTGGAATTGGCCAGCTCCCAGCGGGTCTTGCCGAGCTGAGCCGTATGGGAAAAGATCAAATTTACGTCTTCCGACACGTCGAAATCAACGAACCGGAAATTGGCGTCCTGCTCCCAGAACCAGTCTGATGCGAGTTTGCTCAAGGCGAGGTAACGATCACGGCGCCAGTCAGACTTGCGCATGTCGGCGACCTGCTGCGAAAGTTCGCGGTGCGCGGCTTGAAGCGCCTCGGTGTCTGCCAGCCCCTGCTTGCTTTGCCGCTGCAGGACGCGGTCGGCATGACGGACGATCAGGAACAAAACGCCATACAGTAAAAACAGGATGCCCACCACCTTGGTTATTGCTGCTTGCTGCGTAGCATTGCCGGCCGCAACATACTCCGAGATGTCCTGGTGCACCTCAAATACACCATCGATCTGCTTGCCTGTGCCCAGACGCAAAGGCAGGTAGCTCGAAACGATGTGGCGATTTTCAAGCTGCTGCCCAAAGGCGCTCAAGTGGTCCTGGCGCGTCATCTCGGTGGCCGTCTTTCCGGCCAGCGCAGCGACAAAACCGGTGTTCTGGCTTCGGTCTTCGCCAATCTGCCGCGCCTCGCTGGAATACACGGTGCGTCCGTCTGGCGTGAAGATATTGACCTTGATGGTCCGCGAGCCCTTCAGGGCGCCGGCCATTAAACCGTGCAATTTCGCGGTTTGGGCATCAACGGCGAGTTGGTAGGTTGAAAGACCCGGCGCCAGATCCAGAAACGCTTTCAGGGGTTCCCGGTGGGTGTTGGCCACTATGCGGGTTACTTCTTCATTTCCCGCCTCGCCAAATTTGACCAGAACAGCGGTTGCACGCTGGTTGATCTGCCAGCCAAACCCGATCGACACCACAGCGATCGACAACAGACTCGCGATCAAGAAGTAGCGTAACAGTTTGAACAAAAGTTCAAATCCTCATTGTTTCAAACACCCATGCAGCATAACCCACACCTGCGCCGGCACGGCCAATGCGCGTACCTAATGTTGTGGATAAGCGGGCATCCCAAATCCGGCATTTTTCAACTGTGCAAGGAGTTTCTGGGCGTTCCCGTTGTCCAGGGCTGTCAACGGCGGGCGCACTGTTTTCCACCCGGGTTGGCCAGAGAACTCAGCCGCCACGCGTTTCATGGCCGGAATCATCACCAGCGCCTGGAAGATTTTGCGGATCACATCGGCTTGGGCCTGCAGCACCGCGCCTTCGGGCGTGCCGCGTGCGGCATACACCGCGTGGATACCCGCCGGGTTCACGTTGGCCGTGGCGCTGATGCAACCCACGCCACCAATCGCCAGCGCCTGGGTGAGGGGCAGTTCACTGCCGGGGAACACGTCAAAACCGTCCCGGGCGAACTGGTCGATCATCGCTTTGGTGTTGTCCCACACACCCGACGAATCCTTCACGCCAACAACCGTGTCGGGGTAACGTTTGCGCAACATCGCAATCAGGTTCAGCGTGATGGGCACACCCGACACAGCGGGGATGTGGTACAGGTAAACCTTCAGGTTCGCGTTGCCCACGCGCTCG
>JANMMR010000030.1:0-13145 GCA_031373455.1 Rhodoferax sp. | reverse complement strand
CTTTACCGCTTGTACCGCCTTTGTCGGCTTTCTCGCGCGCCCATAACGCCGCCACGGCGCCCATGGCGCAGGCCTGCGCGGTGGAAAAATCGATGTAGGTGGTGATGGCGCGGCGCGGCGCGTCGGGCGTGCCGGTCATGTACATCGCGCCGCTCATGGCCTGGCCCACGCCGTCAAACCCCGGGCGCTGGCTCCACGGGCCCACGGTGCCATAGGCGTTCACCGTGACCAGAACGCAGCGCGGGTTCAATGCAGCTACGGTCTCATAGTCCAGCCCCAATTGCTTGAGTGTGGGCGTGGGCAAGTTGGCCACCACCACGTCAGCGGTCTTGATCAGTTTCTTCACGATCTCGCGGCCCGCAGAGGACGCCAGATCCAGCGTGAGGCAACGTTTGTTGCGGTTGATCTGCAAAAACATCCCGCCTTCGCCCGACTCGGCCACGGGCAACACGCAGCGGTCTTCACCGCCTTCGAGGCGCTCAATGCGGATCACATCGGCGCCCATGTCGGCCAGCAGCGCAGCAGCATACGGGCCAGCGATGAAGCGGCCAAAATCAAGAACGCGGTAGCCAGTCAATAAGCCCATAACGGATTCCATTCCTTGGTTGATGCGGTACTTGCCTGGAGTCAGGCAATTTCGCGTACGTCTGCCACCGGGTTGCTGCCAAACGCCGTGTTGTCAAGGTAAGCCAGCAACTTTTGAGCGCAGGCTTCGGCACTCGCGAGCATGCCCTTGGCCTTGAGATCCAGAAAGCGGCCCTGGTCTGCGAAATCTGACGCCGTGGCGCTGCGCAAATGCACTTGCATGTCGGTGTCAATGACGCCCGGTGCCATCGAGCACACCTTGGCGCCGCCGGGTTTGGCCGCTTCCTCCAGCGCCATGCAGCGGGTGAAATGGTCCACACCGGCCTTGGTGGCGCAGTAGATCGATTGCGACGCCATTGCGCTGCGGCCAAGGCCGCTTGAGATGTTGAGCACACGCCGCGTCGAAGGCTGGCCCATCGAATTCTTCCAATGCTGCGTGGCACCCAGAAACGCACTGCACAGTTGCATGGGTGCTTCAAGCCCGACGCGCAAGACGGTGGCGATTTCAGCCGGGTCGGAGGCGCTCAAGGGTGCGATGGTGGGCAGCAACGCCGCGTTGTTGATCAAGGTGCAGCTCTCGAAGTGGGCAGCCATTTGGTTTGGTCGGCCCAGCCACTGGGTGAGCAGAGCGGCTGCTTGCAGGCCGTTGTCCAGGTTGAGTGGCCACTGCTCCAGGGTGCACTTGCTGGCTTTTGCGGCATCGGCAAGTTGCGCATTCTCGTGGCGAGAAATGCACAGCAATAAATGGTCTGGGTGCAAAAGTTGCTCCGCCATGGCGAAGCCCAGCCCGCGTGAAGCGCCGGTGATGATGTAAAGGTGTTTGGTCATGCAGGTCTCGAATAGGAGGCTTTATATGCTATGTTAAATATAGCAACTTGAAGGTTCAAAAAGGCACGGGGCCGTGGAAATGCAGCGCGGCACCGGTCACGGGGTGGGGAAACGAGAGTTGGGTGGCGTGCAACATCAGGCGGTCTGCGCCCCGGCGCAGGTCTCCGTGAAGGTCGCCGCAAGCATACAGCGCATCGCCCAGGATGGGGTGGCCGATGGCGGCCATGTGCACCCTGAGTTGGTGGGTGCGACCGGTGAGGGGTTCGAGTTCAACACGGGTGGCCAGTCCGCTGAATCCGTGTGCGGGCTGGGTTGGGGACTGGCGCCAGCGCGTGGCACTGGCTTTGCCGTGTTCATGGTCAACCATTTGCCGGGGCCGGTTGGGCCAGTCGGCGCCGATGGGCAGATCGATGGTCGACCATTCGCCGTCGTCACCATCGCCGCCTCCATTGACGTTGCCCATTGCGTCGCACAATCCGGCCACCCAGGCGACGTACCGTTTTCCAACCTTGCGCGCTTCAAAGGCCGCGCTCAGGCGCCTTTGATTTTCGATGCCCCGCGCCATCAGCACCAGGCCTGAAGTGGCCATGTCAAGGCGGTGCACGATCAAGGCATCCGGGTAAACCGCCTGTGCGCGCGTGCTCAGCGCATCCTGCTTGTCAGCGCCACGCCCGGGCACACAGAGAAGGCCAGCCGGCTTGTCGAGCACCAGAAACGCGGCGTCGGCATAAACGAGCGGAAGGGTGGGCAGAAGGGCGGGCAGAAGCGCGGGCGGAACAGCGCCCGGTACATCGCTCAAGCCAAAGCCTTGTCGAGTTGGTGCCCAGGCACAACGGGCAGCGTGATCAGCCGCTGCACCACCTCCACCAATTCGTCGACGCCATTGGGTTTGCGGATCAATGCGCTGGCGCCTTCAGCCAGGGCGCTGTGTTCGATTTCGGCCGTGACATACCCTGAAGCCAGCGCGACCGGCAAATCAGGGCGAATGGTTTTTGCCTCGCGCAACAGTTCAATGCCGCTGAAGCCCGGCATGTTGTAGTCAGTCACAAGCAGGTCGAAGGCTTCCGGTTGTGCCCGCAGCGCCTGGCGCGCCAGTTGCGGGTCGGTGAAGGTGCTCACCGTATAACCGCGGCGCGACAGGGCGCGTTTGACGAGGAAGGCCAGCGCCTGGTCGTCGTCCACGTACATTACATGGTGGCCTTGGCCATCCACGTCAATAGTTTGGGTTTGCCCGGGTGCTGCCACTGCTGTTGCCGGCGCTGCCGGAAAATTCAAGGTAAAAACGCTGCCCTGTCCGGGCTTGCTCTGCACGCTCACCGAGCCTTCATGCGCCCGCATGATGCCATGCACCACCGACAAGCCGAGGCCGGTGCCCTGACCGGTCGGTTTGGTGGTGAAAAAGGGCTCAAACACGCGCTGTTGCGTGGCGGCATCCATGCCGCAGCCGGTGTCGCTCACGGCCAATCGCACCTGCCCCGCGTCAACGGCCAGCATGATGCTGATCTTGCCGCGCGCATTGCCGATGGCCTGGGCGCCATTGGTGCACAGGTTGAGCAAGGCCTGCTGCACCTGGGTGGCGTCGGCCACCACGGCTACGGGTTGCGGGCAATCTACGAAATCCAGTTCGATCGCGGGCGGCAAACCGACCTTGGCCAGCCGCACCGTTTCGCGCACCACGCCCGCCAGATTGATCGCGCTGCGCGTCAGCGGCTCCTTGCGGCTGAACGTGAGGATCTGGCTCACCAGGTCGCGTGCGCGCCGGGCGGCCTTGTCAATTTCCAGCAGGCTGACCTGCGCCGCTGACTCCACCCCGGCGTCTTGCCGTGCGAGTTCCACGTTGCCGAGTATCGCGCCCAGGATGTTGTTGAAATCATGCGCGATGCCCCCGGCGAGTGTTCCGATCGCCTGCATCTTCTGGGACTCGCGCAATTGCGACTCGAGCGTTTCCCTTTGCGCGATTTGTGTGAGCAAGGGGCCCTGGTTGACCACCGCGCAAATGAAGTTCGCCAGGTCATCCAGCGGGTTTTCAATGCGCGCAATGTGCAGATCAGCGGTCAGCGTGGCCTCAGCGCCGCTGGCAAAAATCACGCCTTCGACCTTGCTGTTGCCGTGTTCCCGGGCGTCTTGCAACGCTTCGATCACCCGTTGCAGGTGCGCCGGCAACACCAGCGGGAACAGGAAGTTCAACGGCGGGTCACGCTCCTGCGGCCTGAAATGCGCCAGAGCCTGGGCGTTGCTTTCAAGCACCAGGCTGTTTTCATCGACCACCAGCAAAGCCAACGGCACGCTGGAGAACAAGGCGGCAAAACGTTCCAGCGCCCCCTCGGCAACGTTCTGGCTGTAACGCAGGGCTTCGTTTTGTTGTTCGAGTTCAGCCTGAAGCAGGGCCCGGGCTGAAGATTTTTTGGCCATGCCGCTACTGCGAGCTTGGACGGGGCGTTTCGACCTACTTGTTTTTAAGTTTGCCCCGCACCGGCACCACGGTGGTGATGGTGGGGCGCACGGCGTCGGGCGACACCGGCTTGGGAGGCGCGGTGTCTTTCTTCGGTTTTTTTGTCATCTTGTTGGTGTTTTGCTGACCTTTGGCCATGATGGGCTCCTTGTTGCTGAGTTGAAGACGGGTTTGAAACTGTTGCAATCTTACTGGCGCACGACGCTGCTGCCCGGCTCATAGCTGGCAGCCTTGAGCGGGCTGTTGGCACTGATGAAGGCGCGCAAAACGTCGGCGTCAACGTAACCGGTGTTCACGTAGCTCGGGTGCGCTGCTATGCGCGGGTAGCCGTCACCCCCGGTCGCCTGGAAATTGTTCACCGCCAGGCGATAGGTCTTGGCCATGTCCAGTGGCGCGCCCTTGACACGTGCGCTGGTGACCGCGCCGTCGGCAATCACCAGGTCAACACCCGCAAACTGCCCAAACGCACCCGAACCCACCGACATCTTCGCCGAGGCATTGAGGTAGTCCATCAACTCGCGCCCGGTGAAGTCGACCGTGGCCACGGTGTTGCCAAACGGTTGCACCTTGAGCACGTCGCGGTAGGTGAGTGGGCCTGCGGGCAGTGAATCGCGCACGCCACCGGCATTGAGCACACACACATCGGCCGTGGTCCGCTGCATCATGGCGCGGCAGATCAGCACTGCCAGCGCCGCCGGTTTTGCACGCACCAGGTTGCGGTCGCCATCGAGTTTGGCGTCGGAAGCGCCAATCTCGAGGCCGAGTTTCTGCTGGCCAAAATCCTGGTAAGGCGACAGCAGCGCGAGCATGTCCTTGTCTTCGGCAATTTGCACCGTGTAGGGCTGCTTGCTGGTTTTGCCGTCGGCGGCGCGCACGGTTTTCATCAGGTTGACGGGGATCAGCGCGTATTTCACCAGCTTGAACTCGCCATTGCGGAACTCAAAATCAGCCCGGCCCACGTATTTGCCCCACTCGTGCGCCTGCACGATCCAGGTGCCGTTCTGGCGCTCGGGTTTGCAGTCGGCGCCGGGCACGTACTCGCGGTCGATCACGTTCTCCGCCTTCATGCAGGCAGGGTTCTGTGTGTGGCCGCCCACCACCAAATCGAGTCCTTTAACGGCGCGGGCCATCTCCACATCACCCGCCGCCTGGGTGCCGTGTTCGCCATTCTGGTAGTGGCCCATGTGGGTTGCCGCGATCACCACGTCAACCTTCGCGCGCAATTCGGGCACAACCTTGCCCGCTTCGGCAATGGCATTGCGGAATTCGACGTTTTTCACGTTGTCGGGCAGCACCATTTTCTGGGTGTCTTCGGTGGTGAGGCCCAAAACGCCCACGCGCACGCCGCCCAGATTGAAGATCTTGTAGGGATCGAACAGGCGCTGCCCATTGCCGCCGGGGCTGCGATCGTAAATATTGGCCGCCAGCATCGGAAACTTGATCAAATCCCGCTGCATCTTGAGCACGGCCAGCGGTTTGTCGAACTCGTGGTTGCCCACCGCCATCGCGTCGTAACCCAGCATGTCCATGCCCTTGAAATCAGGCACGGCATCTTGCAGGTCTGATTCCGGCACGCCGGTGTTCACGTCGCCTCCGTCGAGCAGCAGGCTGTGGCCGCCGGCCGCCGTAACTTCCTTGCGAATACTGTCTATCAGGGTCTTGCGCGCGGCCATGCCGTATTCGCCGTCGCCGTTTTTCCAGAAGCGGCCGTGGTGGTCGTTGGTGTGGAGGATGGTGATCTTGTAAGTGCGGTCGCGCTCCGGGCCGCCCATGCCGGCACAACTGGCCAAAATTGCCAGCACCGCCGCGGATAAAAACAACTTGACTGCATTCATGGGGCACCCCGAGCGCTAAATGTTAGAAAACTGCCGGTTAGAAAACTGCTTGTCAGACAGCCAGATTATCCATGCCCAACACCCAAATATTGCGGTTTTCGCAGCGCGGATTGAACGCGCGCCGGGTTAACGTGCGGTGAGCTGGCGGACCTGCGCAACATCCAGCTCGGTCACAGCGCCAGCCCGGTTGCCCCAACTGGTCCGGATATGGCTGAGCACCGCTGCGACGTCGCCATCCTGAAGCTCCAGCATGAAAGGCGGCATGCCAAACGGTTGCGGGTTGGCGGCCGTGGCCGGCGCAAATGCGCCTTGCAATACGATTTGCACCAGGTTGACTGGATTGGCCAGGGTCACGGCGCGGTTGCCGGCCAGCGCCGGGTAAGCCCAGCGCCCGGCAAGACCCGCCTGAGCGGGTGTCTGCACGCCCTGGCCCTGGGCGCCGTGGCATTGCGCGCAGTGTTTCTCATAGAGTTTTGCGGCGCGGGCGGGCGCACCCGAAGAAAGTGCAACCGCTGGCGCCGGTGGTGTGCCCGAATCCGGCAAGGCCTTGAGGTAAGTGACCATGGCGGCAAGGTCGGCTTCACGCAGGTGCTGCGTGCTGCCCAGCACCACCTGGGCCATGGGGCCCGAGACCGTGGCGTCCTTGGCACTGCCTTCCTTGAGTAGCGCAACGATATCTGCAGTGTCCCAGTGCGCCACGCCCGCTTCCTGGGCAAGTGTCAAGGCCGGTGCGTACCAGTTCTGCATGGGGATCAGGCCCCCTGCCAGCCCGGTGGCGCTGGCGCCCAAGGCATTGCGTGATGCGTGGCAGGCGCTGCAATGCCCCAACCCCTGCACCAGGTAGGCGCCACGGTTCCAGTCGGCCGATTTTTCTTTTGACGGCTCAAATTCCCCGGGCGTGAAATACAGGGCGCGCCACGCCCACAAGGCGACTTGCGAACTGTAGGGCCAGCGCAGTAGGTGGGGCGTGGGCGCCACCGCCTGTGGCGGCAGGCTTTGCAAAAACGCAAACAGCGCATCGGCATCGGCACGCGAGACCCGGGTGTAGTTGGTGTACGGAAAGGCGGGGTACAACAGGCGGCCACTTTTGCTGCGCCCATGGTGCAGGGCCTGCCAGAAATCGTCGCGGCTCCAGCTTCCCAGGCCGTGCGTTGCGTCGGGCGTCAGATTGCCCGCAAACACTTTGCCAAAGGGTGTGTCGATGGCGCGTCCACCCGCATACGGCGCCCCACCGGTGGCGGTGTGGCAGCCGGCACAATTGCCGGCGCGGGCCAGGTATGCGCCACGCACGGAAGGCCCCTGCGCAACCGGGGTCAGAACTGCCGCAACGGGTACCGATCTGGCGGGCAAGGTCACGCGGGCGCAGCTCAGGTCGCCGTGGTCGCGCTCGAGCTTGTTTTTGACTTCTGCCGGCATGTCGCTCGCGGCACGCGCCAGGCCCGGCAAAGTTTGCGCCGACAACCATGCTGACACTGCAACCACGTCAGCCGGATCGAGCCGCTTGGCCACCACGGCCATGCAGTCGGGTGCACTGCCCTGGCGCTGGCCGGCGCGCCAGCCGCCGAGTTGGGCGTTGAGGTAACTGCGCGAGAGCCCCAGCAGGCCAGGCACGTCGGGCGCGACGCCGGTCAAGGCAGCGCCATGGCAGGCCGCGCAAGCGGGCAACTTGTGCGATGGGTCACCATCTTGAGCGAGCACACGCCCGCGCGCCAGTTGGGCTGCGGTGGCGGCTGTTAGCGCTGCTGCAGGCGCCGGCGCAGCGTAGGGCAGCGCCAGCGCCGAGAAATGCCGGGCAATGTCCAGCAGGTAGTCGTCACTGAGGGGCTCCAGCAGCCCGGACATCAGCGGGTAATGACGTCGGCCGTCGCGAAAATCCAGCAGTTGCTTGTAGAGGTAATGAGCCGGTTTGCCGGCCAGGCGCGGGTAATAGGCATCCGGCCCGGCGCGCCCCTGCGGGCCGTGGCAGGTGGTGCAGGCCTGCAGGCGCTGCGCCAGGTTGTCTTCAAAAGGTGCGGCCGCGGTGGCGCCTTGCGCCGTGCAGACGAAAAACAAAACGGCCAGGCCAGTCGCTGCGCGATGCAACCGTGCAAGCTGGCCGCGCATCGCAGGCAGCCTCAGGCCCAGACGACAGCCTTGCGTTGTTTCGCCCAGGCGTCATATTGCCCGCCATAGGCTTCTTCGACCCGGTTGCGCTTGACTTTGAAAGTCGGCGTTACAAAGCCGTTCTCCGGCGACCAGGTGGTGGACACCACGGCAATGAAATCGAGCTTTTCATGCGCTTCGAGCTGCGCGTTCACAGCTTTCAGATGGGCCGCAAAAGACTCCCCGATGACCGCTTTGCCCTCGGCAGTTTTGGCGCGCTCCTGCGCATCCAGGGAGAGCATCACCACGGCAAACGGCTGCGCAAAATTCGCGCCGGTCACGGCGCAGGCCTCGATGTTGGGGTTGGTCACCAGCAGGTCTTCCACCGGCGCAGGCGCCACGTATTTGCCTTTGCTGGTCTTGAAAATGTCTTTCACGCGGCCGGTGATCTTCAGGCAGCCGTCTTTGTCGACCATGCCTTTGTCGCCGGTTTTCAGCCAGCCGTCGGGTGTCATGGTGGCGGCGGTTTGCGCCGGGTCTTTGTAATAGCCGATCATCAGGCAGGGCGCGCGCATCTGGATCTCGCCGGTGTCCGCGTCGATGCGGCTTTCCACGCCGTCATAGGCCAGGCCCACGGTGCCTGGGCGGAAGGTGCCCGGCACGGTGCCGTGGGAGACGCCGCTGTTCTCCGTCATGCCATAGACCTCGATCAGATCCAGCCCCAGGTCGCGGAACCAGCGCAATACCTCGGGCGGCATGGGTGCCGCGCCACCGGCGGCCAGTCGGCAATTACCAAGGCCCAGGCCCTTCAGGATCTTTTTGCGCACAATGCCGCCGATGATCGGCAGGCCCAACAACAGCTTGAGTTTTTTCGGCGGAAACTTGCTGTGCACACCCTGCTGGAATTTCACCCACAGGCGCGGCACCGAGAAAAAGATGGTGGGCTGGGCGCGTTGCAAATCCTGCACAAAGGTCTCCAGCGACTCGGCGAAAAAGATGCGGCTGCCGTACATCAATGCGCCTTGTTCGATCAACATGCGCTCAGCTACGTGCGCCAGCGGCAGGTAAGACAACAGCCGGTCGTTGCTGTCCATCTTCACGCGTCCGGGCGAGGTGGCGCTCTTGAGGCCCCAGGCCATCGCGTTGAACTTGTGCATCACGCCCTTGGGGTTGCCGGTGGTGCCCGAGGTGTAGATGAGGGTGCACAGCTCCTCGCCGTCGCGCACCGGCGTGCCTTCAAGCGGTTGGCTGGTGGAGATGAGCGACTCCCACGGCGTGGCGGTCAGGTTATCGGGCGACAACGGCAGGGCGATCAGCGGCATGCCGGGTGGCACACCATCTTGCAGTGAACTCACGTCATCGAGCTTGCCGACAAAACAGGCGCGTGCCTCGCTGTGCGCCAGGATGTAGCGCAGCGCCTGGCCGTTGAAGGTCGGGTAGATGGGCACCGAGACATAACCCGCCATCCAGATCGCCAGGTCGGACAGGATCCAGTGCGCGCTGTTTTTGCCGAGGATCGCCACCGTGCTGCCTTTGGGCCAGCCCTGCGCCTTGCCCTGGGCCTTGAGCCAGCTGGCCACCCGCCGCGCTTCGTCACCGGCCTGGCGCCAGGTGATGTCTTGCGACTCACCGCCGCCCGTGGGCTGCGTCAGGAAGATTTTGTCGGGTTGCGTTTTTTCCCAGCGGAAGAACGAGGCGAGCTGAAGCTCGTCGGGCGAAAGGCTGATGCTGGCGGCCATGGGCGTCCCTTCGGAGTGTGGGTGCCGAAAACGTGACTGAAAGGCGTGAGTGTCATCCGGCGAGAACCAGTTTAACGACTTCCACTTTTGACCCGGCGGCTCAGCCGCGTGCCACCGGCCGTGCGCTGTCGCTGCACCATTCGCTCCAGCTGCCGGCATACAGCCCGCTGCCGCCCAAACCGGCAATCTCCATCGCCAACACGTTGGGCACCGCGCTCACGCCGCTGCCGCAGTGGTGCACCACGCGGGCCGGGTTGCGCCCGGCGAGCAAGGCGTCAAACTCGGCCCTCAATTGCGCTGCCGGCTTGAATTTGCCGTCTGGGCCGAGGTTCATGCCAAAAGGCCGGTTCAAAGCGCCGGGGATATGCCCGGCCACCGGGTCCAGCGGCTCCACCTCACCCTTGAAACGCGGTGTGGCGCGCGCGTCAATCAGCGTCTGGCCGGGCCGGCCGAGCTGGTCTGCAACCGTTTGGGTTGAAACCAGGGCGGCTTGTTCGGGCCCGAGCACGAAGACTGCCGACGTACGCATTGGCGTGGCCCCGGAAGCAACAGCTTCGCTGGCTTGCCAGGCCTGCAAGCCGCCGTCAAGCACCGCCACGTTACGGTGCCCCGCCCAGCGCAACATCCACCACAGACGCCCGCAGTAGTTGGTGCCCTGGCGGTCGTAAACGACAGCTTGCTGGCCGTTGGAGAAACCGACCGAGCCCAGCCAGGCTGCGAATTTTTCGCGCGAGGGCAAGGGGTGGCGCCCGCCGTTCACGCCGGCACCGGATTTGTCGCTCAGGTCGCGGTCTAGGTGCACGTACACCGCGCCGGAAATGTGCGACTCTGTGTAAGCGGCTTCTCCGGCTGCGGGATTCATCAAATCAAAGCTGCAGTCAAACACTGTGAGCGGCGCGCCAGAGGCCTGCAGCGCCGTGAGTTGTTCTACCGAAATCAGGGTGGTGTAGTTCATGGGGAGCCTTGTGCGTAATACGCCGGGTTCAGCGTGATTCTTCGGGATTGTCCGGCAAAGTCTGGCTGCGCAGCACCGTGGCTGCAATGCCGCTGGCGGCGATCAGTGCCATGCCGATCCAGCCGATCCACGGGATCACGTCGCCAAACAACACCACGCCGTACAACGCGGCAAACACGATGCCGGAATATTGAAGGTTCGCCGCCACCAGCGTAGACCCCTGGCTGTAGGCGCGCGTCAGGCACCACTGGCCCAGCGACGCCAGCACGCCGATCGGCACGATCCACAACGCCGCCGTCGTGCTGATGGTTTTCCAGGGCGTTACGCCCATGAACAACATGCCCACGAGGCCGCCCAGCGCCGTGCCAATTGCAAAATAAAACACCGTGCGGCTGGCCGGTTCACCCACCCGCGCCAGCGCCGTCACCTGCAAGTAAGCCAACGCGGCGCCGATGCCCGAGAGCAGCCCCACAACGCCCGCCAGGGCCTGGTCTTGTTCGATGGTTGGGCGCAGCAGCATCACCACGCCGGCAAACGCCGCCAGCACCGTCAGCACCAGTGGCCCCTGTCTTTGCCCGGCAACCTGCGTCGCCGTGCCCAGCAGGGTGCCCCCGACAACAATGGCCGCAATCCAAACGCTGCTCATGTAGTTGAGCGTCATCGCCGTTGCCAGCGGCAGGTGGGCGATGGCGTAAAACCAGGCGCCCAGCGAGACGGTTCCCAGTGTCGTGCGCCAGGCATGCATGCCGGGCACGGGCGTGGCCAGCGGCGTGCCGCGTGCGCGCATGATGGCAGCGGTGAACACAATGCTGATCGCCCCACGGTAAAACACCAGCTCGGCGATATTGAAACTCTGCGCCGCCACCTTGACGCCAACACCCATGGTGGCAAACAGCAAGGAGGCGAGGATCATCCAGAGGGCTTGCATGGCAAATTGGGCGGATTGGGTCGATTGGAGAGTCAGAAAATACCCAATTTGGGTATGAATGTGCCGGTTTTTGGGCTTCGGCGCAAATTATGGAAGATTTTAAGCTTCCAAGTCACGTGATATCATCGTTTATTGCTATATAAAGTATAGCAATCTGATTTTATCGCTGAACGGCATTTCGGGCCGCGCCAACGGCAATCTCAGACGCCTTGTTCCGCGCCAGCCATCGCCCGCCGGTACCACTCGTGGAACTGCTGCATGCCGTCTTCCATCGGGCTTTGGTAGGGGCCGATTTCGTTGTCGCCGCGTTGCATCAGGGCCTGGCGGCCAGCGTCCATGCGCAGGGCGATTTCGTCGTCTTCCACGCAGGTTTCCATGTAGGCGGCGCGTTGTGCTTCGACGAATTCACGCTCGAAGGCGACGATCTCCTCGGGGTAGTAGAACTCCACCATGTTCATGGTTTTTTGCGGGCCCATCGGGTGCAGCGTGGAGACGGTGAGCACGTGCGGGTACCACTCGACCATCACGTGCGGGTAATAGGTGAGCCAGATCGCGCCATGGGGCGGCGGCACGCCATTGCGGTATTTCAAGAGCGCCTCCTGCCAGCGCTGGTAGGCCGGCGAGCCGCCCTGCTCGTCGGCCTTGCCCAGGCGGTTGGCCACACCCACGGTTTGCACCGAGTAATGCGGCTTGAACTGCCACTGCAGCTCGTCACATTCGACAAACTGGCCCAGGCCCGGGTGAAACGGGCCCACGTGGTAGTCCTCGAGGTAGACCTCGATGAAGGTCTTCCAGTTGTAGGGGCACTCGTGCATCTCCACGTGGTCCAGCGCGTAGCCTGAAAAGTCGAGCGCGGCGCGGGCGCCCAGGCCCGCCAGGTCGGCGCCTACGTCGCGGCTGCTGCCTTGGGCATTGCCTTCAAACAGCAGGCCGTTCCAGCTCGAGAGCGGGTAGTTGTGCAGGTTCAGGCAGGGGTCTTTTTCAAAATGCGGCGCGCCCAGCAAGGTGCCGGCGGGCACCGGGCTCGAGCCCGTGGGGCCGGAGCCGGCGTAGGTCCAGCGGTGCAGTGGGCAGACGATGTTGCCACCCGCCTGGGGCGGCAGGCTGCCCCGGCCCTTGAGGATGAGCGCCTGGCGGTGCCGGCAGACGTTGGAGATCAGCTCCACACCCGCAGGCGTGCGCAGCAAGGCGCGGCCGCCGGATTCCTGCGGCAGCGTGTAGTAGTCGCCCAGCTGCGGCACGGCAAGCTGGTGGCCCACGTAGCGCGGGCCGTTTTTGAACAATACGTCGATTTCACGCTGGTAAAGCGTGTCATCGAAGTAGCTTGAAACTGGTAGTTGGCTTTGACCCAGCTGCAGTTGAAGGCTTAAATCAGACATGGGGCTGACCTAGAGACTCCCCCTATGAAGGGGCAGGGTGGCTTGGGGATTTCCGGCGAAATGCCGAAAAGAAGGAGGCCCGATTGTAGCCGGGGGCCCAAAATGCGGGCCTCGGGAGCGCCGTAGCGCCATGTCGGCAACACGAGGTGGTGCCTTGACCCCGTAAAATCTGCGTTTTGCCCCAATTTACCCATGGCCAAGGCCTCTCCCAAAGCAGACACTGCGGTACCCGACAAGGCACTGCCCGCCAATTACGAAGACGCCCAGGCCGAGCTGGAGCATCTTTTGGCGCGCCTTGAATCCGGCGAAATGCCGCTGGAGCAGGTGCTCAGCGGTTACCAGCGCGGCTCCGAGCTGCTCAA
>JANMMR010000527.1:0-6175 GCA_031373455.1 Rhodoferax sp. | reverse complement strand
GGTAAGCGTGACCAGCACACCGATCAAGGCGCCAAACAGCGGCGGCAGCGCCCAGTGAATCGGCTTCGCGGCGGCGACTTCCTGGCCCAGCGCCACGGAAGCCGGGGCGGATTTGCCGCGAATGGCTTTGTAGAGTGTGGCTGCCGCCGTGAGCAGCAGCGCCGCGCCCAGCGTGGTGGTCATCACCTGCTGAACGGCCGGGTCTGCCGGGCCGACCTGGTGCAGGATGTACAGGGTGATCAAGGCCGCCGGAATGCTGCCCGCGCACAGCTGGCCCACCACGCGCCAGTCAACCCGGCGCGCGCGCGCCAGCTTGATGGTGCCGCCCATTTTGGTGAACGCGGCGAACAGCAAATCGGTGCCAATTGCCAGGTACGGCTTGACGCCAAAGAAAAAGATCAGGATAGGCGTCATCAGCGAACCGCCGCCCACACCCGTGAGGCCGACCACCAGGCCGACAAAAAAACCAGCAAATACAAACGCCAAATCGTGCATACCGCTCCAAGGAATGGGGGGAGTTTGACGCCTGCTCCTTATATTACAAACTACATTTTCATGATGTTGTTATTCTCAAATTGAATATAAGGAGCCCAAACCGCCATTTCTTGGGCGCTCTGTGCGTTACCGCACACAGCGGGCGTGGCTATGATGCCAACATCCGACCATGAAGATTTCGCCGTTGACTTCCCCACTGCCGACTCGCCCCCTGTTGTTTCGCCCTTTCCGGCCTCTGCTCGCGGGTTGCATCTGGGTGACGGTTTTGCTCGGTGGGCAAGCGGCGCAGGCGCAGGCGCAGGAAGTGCCAAAAGTAGCTTCCGAGGGCGTCTGGCAGCTGTCAATCAGCCCCTACACCGACCATTTCCGCCACAGCCCGGACCACAAATCCGTTTGGGCGGTAGGCCTGGAGCGCGGTTTCGCCGACAACACGCTGGTTGGCGCCTTCGGCTTCTCCAACTCTTTTGGCCAGCCCAGCGCCTACCTGTATTACGGCTGGCTCTTTCCCAAGGTGTTCCCGGCTGCGCCGGCCCTGTACATCAAGGTAACGGCCGGTCTGCTGTACGGTTATGTGTCGCCCTTTGACGACAAAGTGCCTTTGAACTACAACGGTTTTTCGCCCGCCATCATTCCGGCCCTTGGCTGGCAGTTTGACGATAAATGGAGCGCGCAAGTGAATTTGCTTGGAACCGCCGCCGTGATGTTCATGGTGAACCGGAAGTTTTAGGCGGGTCTTAAAAGTCCGCGTAGCTCCAATTTGCTATTATAATAATAGCAAACAATTGAAGTATTATGTGGCTTAAATGCCAATTTCTTCATATTTTTGGCCCGCTGACGTCCAAAAATGGCATTTGTTAACATCCATGTTAACTTTTGCGCATTTGGTGCTTTGTGATTGAATGGCCGTGGCATCACTGAAGGAGCCAAGCCCATGAACGACGACGAACTCATCAAGGCGCTTTCCGCAACCGGCAAATCCCGCGTCACCTTGTATTTGTCGCCCGCCAAGGTTGAATCGGTTTATTTGCAGTCGGTGGCGCAAGTTACCGAGCTGGTGCGCAGCGGCAAACACGGCGGCAAGCTCAGTGGCAGCTTGCTCGGGTTTCTGGGCGCCGAAGTCGCCGCTGAAGGCGCGCTAGAGGCCAAGGTGGCGATGACGCCCCTGCTTCAGGCGATTGCCGCCGAGAAGGCCGCAGAGCAGGCCGGGCCGCTGATCGATCTGACCCGACAAGCCCCAACACAGGGGCGGCTGATGCGTTACATCGGCCCGGCAAGGTTTCACCTGACGACGCCACCCGCGGAATCCGAAAAACCGCCCCTCTCGCAAGCGGCCTGGGACATCATCACGCAAAGAAGGCTCGTCCAGGAGGAGATCATCCGCTGGAAAAACAAGGACGCCAAAACGGTCGTTCTGGCTTTTACCCAGGGCCCGATGGTTTTTGCATCGATTGCTTCGAGCGAGTCACTGAACGAAAACCTCTTCGCTTCCTACTTCCGGGAGCCAGTCGTGGGCATCCTGTGCCGCATGGAGGGCGCCGCGCAGCAGGCGGTGACCTTTCTTGACCCGATCTGGATCTGGCATGAGGCGCCTTAGCCGCCGGCAAGCTTGAAAGCGCGCCATGGCGATGCACGCTCTTTCTGGCCAATCGCCCGGTTCAAATTTTTTCCCGCTCGACGATGTCGCAAATCAGGTGCATCAGGTGGTCTGGCCGGTTGGTGATGCCAAACAAGTCGGCCGGACGCGGCATGCCGCGCTGGTCGCTGGCGACGTAGGCGATCGTCCAGACCTGGGTGTTGGCGGCCAGCGTGCGCGCGAGGAACAGCAGCCCTTCGTCAGAGCGGCCCTCGCGCTCCAGGTCAGTGATGGCCAGCAGGTAGACGTTTTCCTTCAGCGCCAATTCGGCTTCTGCGCTGATCTTGAAACTGTCGACGCGGGCGCCAAAACCTTCCAGCAGCGCGCGTTCGTTGCGGTTATTGGCGGGGTTGTCGTCCACCCACAGGATGCGTGAACCCGCCAGCAAAGGGCCGATCAGCGCCAGGCGTTTGAGCACACCCTTCTTGTCGTCGGCGCTGACATGGGCTGTCATGTGCTGGGCGACGATGGCTTGGCTCAGGGTCTTGTCGGCGAACTCGGCTTCTATGCCCAGCGCCTTGATTTTGGTCATACGCGAAAAAAGCAGACGAATCTCGCGGTAGTACAAAACGAGCAAAGCCACGCCGATGAGCGCCGTGACCAGGCCCGGCGAGACTTTGATGAGTTCAACCCACCAGGCCGGGTCGGTTTTTTCCGGTGCGCTTGACGCAGCTGACGCGGCTGTGGCTGCCGCGGCCGGTATGCCTTGAAAACCGACTGAAGCCAGAGTTGCCGCTTTAGTGAACGAGGCCGCAGCAGTTGCCAACGCTGCCGAATGTGTCAGGTTTGCCATGAGTCGGTCTGCAAGTTGATCGAAATTCGAATGCGGTATTGCACGCCTTGCGGCGCTTGCAACCTTGCCCATTCGGCCCTGGCTGTGTTGCAGGGCCTCAATGTACCGCTGGGTATCGCTTCGGCTTGCGCCAATTCGACCATTTGCATTCGAAATTGCGCCGAATATGGCGGCTTGATATCGGGCATCTTGAACTCCTTCTTGTTCAAAAATAAGGTGTACGCGAAATGGAGTCAACTCCAGCTTGCGTTTCATCCCTCAAATGAGGGACAAAGACGATTTGACGCGAAGCAAAAACGCACGTTTTATCCATCAAGTTAAGGACAAATGATTTGCGCGGCAAAAGCGCGCTGCCTAGACTGTCAAGGCGGCGTTGATAGGCCGCCTTGAGTGCGCTGCAAAACGGCAGCAACTCGACTAGCCGCAGAGCTGGTTTGGACGCAAAGCGGCCAGAAGCCAGGGCGAGTGAAAGGAAGCGCCTTGAGGGGGAACTGCCGGCGCGTTAAATCCATCGCGAATCGCCCCTGATTCCGCGGTGCGAGGTCTGAACTTTTTATTCAACCTGATTCAATATTGGAGATTCCAAATGGCAACCAAAGCATCCAAGAGCGCCGCCGGCAAAACACCTGCGGTGAAGAAAGCAGCGGCCAAATCCGGCAAGGCTGCCGCGAAAAAGCCCGCAAAACAGACGGCTGGCGCCTTGCCGCCTGAGAACGCCGGCGAAGGCGAGGTCAAACACAGCTACATTTCGGGCAACACGTTTGGCCTCAAGAAAGTGTTTTACTCTGCAATTGATGGCCAAGGTGTTTTTGAAGGCGACATCATCCTGGGCAGCGTTGAAGAGCTGGAAAACGTGCGCGCCTCGATTGAGCAACCCGACCCTACGCTTGAATTTTCAATTGCGCTGTCGGGGGCGCAATTCCGCTGGCCAGGCGGGCGGATTCCGTTCGTGATCGCCCCTGGCATGCCGGACCAGCAACGCATCACCGACGCCATGAATCACCTGCACGCCAATACAAACCTGCGTTTGGCGCCGCGCACCACTGAGGCAAATTTCGTGCGTTTTCAAGGTGGCAACGGGTGTTCGGCGCACGTCGGCATGCGCGGCGGACAACAAGACATCACACTGGGCGCAGGTTGCGACTGGCCGCGCGCTGTGCACGAGATTTGCCATTCGGCCGGTTTGTGGCATGAGCAAAGCCGAGAAGACCGGGACCGCTTCGTGGTCATAAACCTGAACAACGTGACGCCCGCGCTGCAGCACAACTTCAACCAGCACATCAACGACGGGGACGACATGGGCGCTTACGACTATGGCTCGCTCATGCATTACGGCCGGCGCGATTTCGCAATGAACCCGGCCGTCGACACCATCACACCCACACCCAATGCCAACACGCCAATTGGGCAGCGGGTGGGTCTGAGCGCTGGGGACGTCACTGCAATCAATGCGCTTTACCCGCGCAAGGCGATTCTGGCTGACACCAGCACCAATGGGCCTGCGTTGACGCAAAAAAATGGCCAAATTCTCCTGGGCTGGACGGGCAGCGGCAACCTGCGGCTGAATTTCATGACCTCCACCAATGGCCTGAATTTCGTCAATAAAGTCACGCTCAATGAGATTTCACCTAACGCAATGGCGCTGACAGTGTTTCGCGGAAAATTCATTGTTTCTTGGACAGGGGTCGGCAATAACCAGTTGAACATCATGCAGTCGGTCGATGGCATCAACTGGGGTCAAAAAGTGACTTTGGGCGACACATCGTTGTCGGCGCCGTCCTTGGCAGTGTTGGGCAACCAGTTGTGCCTGGCCTGGCGCGGAGTGGGCAACAACCGGCTCAACGTGATTCGCAGCGCCAACGGAGTGAATTGGGCGGGCAAGGTCACTTTGGGGGACACCACCACCTCTGGCCCGACGCTGGCCACACTTGGCGCGCAGTTGTTGATCGGCTGGCGTGGCGTTGGCAACAATCAACTCAATGTGATGCGCAGCGGCAATGGCGTAGCGTTTGCCGGCAAGGTGACGCTGGGCGACACGACGGTGGCGAAACCGCAACTGTTGGTGCGTGGTGCGCGCGCATACTTGACATGGCAGGGTATTGGCAATCGATTCTTGAATGTTTTGTCGAGTGGCAACGCAACGGCTTGGGGCAATAAATTCGTGTCTCGTGAGACCTGCATCGACGGCCCGGCCTTGACGACCCTGAACAATAACCTGGTGTGGGGTTGGAGCGGCACCGACGCGGCGCATCGGCTCAATACGAGCTTGTTCAACTGGGTCTAAAGGCGAGCATGGCGAAAACGCGGGGGAGCGGCGCAAAGAGCGAAGGGCCACAGGGCCCTGATACTCGCTGCGAGGGAAGGATCCAAGTCACGGGCGAAGTTCGCCTGCTTGGGTCCGCCTGTCCGACCCCGGCAGCCGTTCTGCGGGTGAGCCTGCTTGACACCAGCCTGGCCGACGCGCCCGCGCTTGAAGTCGCAAGTGTGATGGTAGACCGCGTTGCGCAGCGATTGATGCGCGGCGAGCTGCTCAAGTTTGCACTGGTTTGCCAGCAAGTGAACCCGAAATCCAGCTATTGCCTGCAAGCGCACATTGATCAAAATGGCGACGCGCTCATAAAGCCAGGAGATTGGGTGAGCCGCGAAAGTTACCCGGTGATCACCTTTGGATACCCGCAGCACCAGGTCGTTCAGGTAGTGGCAGTGAACTTATGAAATCAACCTAGCTGAATTGAGCTAAATTGAATCGCGACGTTCGTCAGCTTTTGCGCACCCCGCGCAACTCCTGCATGCGCTCGGCAAAATAACTCGCCACGGTGTAACGCTCCGACAACACCACCTCGCGGTTCGGGTGCAAAAAGAGCGGCATCGAGATGCGCGATTTTTTTGCGCCTTCGCCGGTCGGGTTCAAGACGCGGTGGATGGTGGAGGGGTAATAGTGGCCCGAGGCCTCCTGCAGCATGTCGCCAATGTTGACGATCAACAGGCCGAAATCAGTGGGCGCGTCGATCCAGTTGCCGTCTTTGCCCATCACCTGCAAGCCGGGCTCGGTAGCGGCGGGCAAGATGGTCAGCAAATTGATGTCGCCATGTGCGGCGGCGCGCTCGGCGCCGGGCTCTTCATCGCCGCGCAGAGGCGGGTAGTGCAGCACACGAAGCAGCGTCTGCTGGCAGCCCTCGATCATCTTGGGCAGCGGCATGGCGTATTTGGCGCGGACTTCGGGCGGCGAGTGGTCTTCCACCCATTGCAAAAGC
>JANMMR010000649.1:0-3254 GCA_031373455.1 Rhodoferax sp. | reverse complement strand
GGCGGCAACACGTGGCACTCTTTCATGTCGGCCACATAACGGCTTTTGCGCTCGTGGAAACCGATGAGCACGGTGCCTTTTTTCAGCACGTTTCTCACCGAAAGCCGCGCGCGGTGGCGGTAGCCCCAGGCCGGTCCTTCGATCGGGCGCAGGATGTTGCCGGCCTTCACTTTGGCCAGGTGCCAGAGGTTGTCTTCGAGCACGCGCTGCTTCACTGCCACCTGCGCGCCCACGTGCAGGTGCTGCATCTTGCAGCCGCCACAGGCGCCGGTGTGCAGGCCAAAATGCGGGCATTGCGGCTTGACGCGTTGCGAGGATTCGCGGTGGATGTGTGTCACCACGCCCTGCTCCCAGTTGTTTTTCTTGCGGTGCACGGTGGCGTTGACCCGCTCGAAAGGCAGGGCGCCTTCGATGAAAACCACTTTGCCGTCGGCCTTGTGGGCGATGCCCTGGGCTTCGATGTCGAGCGACTCGACGGTCAAAATTTCAGGCGGCGGGTAGACGGTGGCCGCAAGTCCGGTTTCGGTGGCAGGTTCTGTGGCAGATTTTGTGATTTTTGCAAGTTTGGAAGCGGCGCTCATGCCCTGATTGTCTCAGGTGGCCGCTGCGCCAAACCCGCGCGCGCGATGCCAGGCCGGCTTACAAGAGTGCGTCGCGCGTGATGCCGCGGCTGCCGAGGTAACCCTTGAGCTTGGCCAGGGCCTCGTTTTGCACCTGGCGCACCCGTTCGCGGGTGAGGCCCAGGCGATTGCTCAGTGTGTCGAGCGTTTCGGGTTCGCGGTCGTGCAGGCCAAAACGGCCTTCGAGCACCTCACACTCGCGCGTGCTCAGGGTGTGCGTCCACTGGTCGACCAGTCGCTCGACCTCGTGAAGCTGTGTGACACCGCTCGGGTCCAGCGTGACTTCATCGACCAGCGCATCGCCCATGGAACTGCCCTCGCTGGCGCCCTCGGCGGCATTGCCCACGCTGGCGTCGAGCGATTTGGGCGCCTCGGCCAGCGCCAGCAGCTCGGCGACGTCGTGCGGGTCGCGGCCCAGGAGCGCAGCCACGTCTTCGGGGCGCACGCCGCGCGGGTGCGCGAGCGCGTAGTCGGGGTCGTTCTCCAGCGCGCGCCAGGCTTTGAGCACCTGCTGCAAATCGCGCACCACGTTCACCGGCAGACGCACGGCGCGGCCCTGGTAGATCACCGCGCGGTCAACCGACTGGCGGATCCACCAGGTGGCGTAAGTGGAAAAGCGGAAACCCCGCTCGGGCTCGTATTTGTCGATGGCGTGCATCAGGCCCAGATTGCCTTCTTCGATCAAATCCGACAGCGGCACGCCGCGCCCCAGGCTCGATTTGGCAATGCTCACCACCAGGCGCAGGTTGTGCTCGATCATGCTCTGGCGCGCCAGAAAATCGCCCTGGCGGGCACGCATGGCGGCGTCAAACTCCTCTTGCGGGGTGAACAACTTGGTGCGGCGCACGCCGCGCAGGTAACGCGTCAACGAGTCGCCGGAGCTGGCCTCGGCATTTATTTCGTTGGAAAATAATTCAGGTTCATTATTTGGCCTTTTTTCAACAGAAATTGCTTCTTTTTTTATAGCAATCTTTTGCCTTTTTACGTGACTTACCGTGCTGGAAAGTTTGTCTATCTTTAGCGCAGATATTTTTTTAAGCATCTTGCCTGGAATGCTGATCGACCCAAGCCCGCTCCCGAGTGCCGTCTGTACAGCGTCATCAGGTGCGGACATGGCCATCTCCTTCGCTACCGGGGCGGTAAATACTTCGCCGGGTCAACCGGCTTGCCCTGACGGCGCACCTCGAAGTGCAGCTTCACGCGGTCAGCGTCGCTGTTGCCCATCTCGGCGATTTTCTGGCCGCGGCGCACGGATTGGTCTTCTTTGACCAGCAGCGTCTGGTTGTGCGCGTAGGCTGTAAGGTACGTGCTGTTGTGTTTGAGGATGATCAGGTTGCCGTAGCCGCGCAGGCCTGCGCCCACGTACACCACGCGGCCGTCTGCCGCGGCCACCACCGCAGTGCCCGCCGTGCCGCCGATGTCAACGCCCTTGTTTTTGACCTCGTCAAAACCGGCCAGCAAGGTGCCGTTGGCCGGCCAGATCCAGGCGATGTCTTCGTCGGCACCGGCACCCGGCGCAGGCGCCGGTGAGCCGCTGGTTGTGGGGGCACCGGCCCCAGAAGCCGCCGTGGCAGGCGCGGTGGCTACAACGGCGCCCGAAGCCGGCCGCGCAGCTCCGGCCGCAGCAGTGCTGGCGGCGCCCGGCGCCACAGGCGTGGGTGTGGCGCTGGGGGTGGCAACCGGCCGGGTCACCACGCCAGAGGCGGCTGGCGACGGCGCCGCACCGGCTGCGGCTGCAGAAGGCGCCACAGCCGCTACAGCGACCGGTGGCAACACCCGCAGCACCTGGCCCACTTCAATCTGGTTCGGGTTCTCGATGTTGTTCCAGCGTACCACGTCACGCCAGTTCTGGCCGTTGTCCAGGCCAATGCGGATCAGGGTGTCGCCGGGCTTGACGGTGTAATAACCCGGCTTGCCTTCGTTCTCTGCGCCGGGCAGGGCCTTGGGCGGCGGCGTGACGGCCGTGGCGGTGCCGGGTGCTGTTCCGGCGGATGGTGGCGGCGCTGATGCGGTGGCCGGGCCCGCGGGCCGGGTACCCACACTGCTGCCACGGTCTTCAACCGGGGCGCGGTTGGTGGGCGACGAGCCGCAGCCCGCCAGGCCCAGCATTGCCACAAGCAGCGCAATTGGTACCAGCCGGTCAGCTCGAAGCCAATGATTGCGGGGCAACTCTCCAGACATTTCAACTCCCTTGGGTTTCCGGCGCAAAAATGTTGCGCTTCGTCGGCAGCGATGGCAGCCTTGGCCCGTCGACTCTCCAGGCTGGTTTACACGACGCCTGATTTTAAAGGGACAAACAACACCGCTTCCAAAATAGTCTGTGTAAATCCTGTGGCGCTGCGGTCGACCACCATGAGCGATTGTTGCCCGCTTTTCCCGCCGGGAATCTGCACCGGCGCCACCAGGCGCCCGCCCACGGCCAGCTGGTCCAGCCAGGCCTGAGGCAGCGCTTCGCCACCGGCCGCCGCGATGATGGCGGCATAAGGCGCACCCTTGGCGTAACCCAGCATGCCGTCGCCCAGCAGCAGATGCACGTTCGCCAGGCGCATCGTGCGCAGGTTTTCCCGCGCTTTCTCGTGCAGGCCGCGCAGGCGCTCGATCGAATACACCTCGCGCGCCAGATGGCTCAGGAGT
>JANMMR010000616.1:0-2207 GCA_031373455.1 Rhodoferax sp. | reverse complement strand
CGCCGCGCAGGGCCGCCCCAAGCAAGCACAGCCCCTAGCGCCAGCGAAGCGCAGGGCGAGCCTGCGCCTGGGGGCAGCGCAGTACATGCAGTGACAAGCGTGGGGGCTTCACAATCCGCTTCACCCTCCCGAAGAGCATGGCTGCGTTTTAAACGCAACCGCCTGGGCTTCTGGAGCCTCGTGATTTTCTGTGTGTTGGTGCTCGTGAGTCTGTGCGCCGAACTCGTGGCCAATGACAAACCGCTGGTCGCGCGGTACAACGGCCAAACCTATTTCCCGATGCTCAAGGATTACCCCGAAAAGACCTTCGGCGGCGATTTCCAGACCAACACCGATTACCTTGACCCTTTCATCCGCGAGCAATTTGCCAAGCCCGGCAACTGGGCGCTGTTTGCACCCATTCCTTACGGCCCGAAAACCCTGAATTATTTCGCCAAGTCGCCCAACCCCTCCGCGCCCACCCGTGACAACTGGTTTGGCACCGACGACCGGGGCCGCGACCTGCTGGCGCAATTGATTTACGGCTTTCGCGTGAGCGTGTTGTTTGCGCTGGCCCTCACCGTCGTGGGCGTCATTTTGGGCATTGTCACGGGCGCCATCCAGGGCTTTTTTGGCGGCAAGACCGACCTCGCGTTCCAGCGCTTCATTGAAATCTGGGGTTCAATGCCGGAGTTGTATTTGCTGATCATTTTCAGCGCGGTTTTCGCGCCCAGCATTTCTCTTCTGCTCATTTTGCTCAGCCTGTTTGGCTGGATGGGCCTCTCCGACTACGTGCGCGCCGAGTTCTTCCGCAACCGCCAGCTCGACTACGTGCGGGCCGCACGCGCCTTGGGCGTGGGCAACTGGCAGATCATCTGGCGGCACATTTTGCCCAACAGCCTGACGCCTGTTGTCACGTTTTTGCCGTTTCGCATGAGTGGGGCGATTCTGGCGCTCACCTCGCTGGACTTTCTCGGCCTCGGTGTGCCGCCGGGCACGCCGTCGTTGGGGGAATTGTTGTCGCAGGGCAAAAACAGCATCGACGCCTGGTGGATTTCACTCTCCACCTTTGCGGTTTTGGTCATCACGCTGCTGCTGCTCACGTTCATGGGCGACGCACTTCGCGACGCGCTTGATCCGCGAAAGGCAGACAAATAATGGCCCCCACGCTCGGCACTGGCGTGTCCTCGCTGCCCCCCGAGGAGGCTCTCGCGGCTAGGGGCGGCCCGTCGCCGCTCACGCCACTTTTATCCGTATCAGGCCTGCGCGTGTCATTCGGCGGCAACGAAGTGGTGCACGGCATCGACTTTTCCATAGCGCCGGGGGAAAAGCTGGCGATCGTGGGGGAGTCGGGCTCGGGTAAAACGGTCACCGCCCTGAGCTTGCTGCGTTTGCTGCAAGACGCTCAGGTGAGCGGTGAAATCAAATTTCGCGGCATGCGTGATGGCAATGGTGGTCGCGAACGGGGAGGGCGTGAAAGCGTTGGAGCCGAAGTTGACCTTCTGAAGCTGCCCATCGCGGCCATGCGCGGCATTCGCGGGCGCGATATCGCGATGATTTTTCAGGAGCCGATGACGGCACTGAATCCGTTGATGACAATAAATCAACAAATTGTCGAAATACTGGAAGATAAGAAGGCGATAAGTCACGAAAAAGCTGTAGAAGAAGCTATTGAACTTATAGCAAAAACAGGAATTTCAGAACCAAAAAGACGCTCAGAATCCTATCCACACCAATTAAGTGGTGGTCAACGCCAACGCGCCATGATCGCCATGGCCTTGGCTTGCCAGCCCCAATTGTTGCTCGCCGACGAGCCCACCACTGCGCTGGATGTGACGGTGCGCGGCCAGATTCTGGACCTGATCGCCGAGCTGCAAAAAGCCAACGGCATGGCGGTGTTGATGATCACCCACGACCTGAACCTGGTGCGCCGCTTTGCCGACCGTGTGGCGATCATGGAGAACGGCCTGATCGTGGAGCAAGGCCCGGTGGCCGAGGTTTTTGCCAACCCGCAACACCCGTACACGCAAAAACTCATCAACAGCAAGGCGACCCGCGACGTCGTTGAGCTGGTTCCTTCTGAAAATGCGGGCGGCAGCGACCGCCAGCCTTTGCTC
This sequence comes from Rhodoferax sp., assembly GCA_031373455.1. Classification (GTDB taxonomy): domain Bacteria; phylum Pseudomonadota; class Gammaproteobacteria; order Burkholderiales; family Burkholderiaceae_C; genus JANYCG01. The sequence continues at coordinate 111 of JANMMR010000616.1, read as the reverse complement.
ACTGGCAAAAACATCCAGGTTGCGTACCCGGTGCCCATAGCGGGTATCAAGGGCTGGTTCAAGAAGGGCCGTTTTGTCGCCGTAAACGGGGCCACGTTTTCCGTGCAGGCA
>JANMMR010000486.1:0-1533 GCA_031373455.1 Rhodoferax sp. | reverse complement strand
CTGTTCATGCATCTGATTGAGACCAACATCTTTGAAAAAGTGGGCCTACACGACTTGGCTGACTCAGCTCAATCGGCCGATCAACACAGCCACGATCAAGACCAAATGACGCTGATCTGAAAATTAACCGGACAGTAGTGGGATTTTTGAGCACTAAGTCACGGATTATATGAATAGTTTGCTATATAAAATATAGCAATATCCGCTTTCTGTCCTCAGGTCGCCAGGGCCACGCCCACTTTGCGGCCTGCCGCGACGATTTCGTCCCAAGTCTGCGCATCCACGGAAATACCGTCGACTTTGCGTTTCGCGCGCGCGGCGCGTTCGGGCTCTCCCGCAAGCATTACGCCTTGCCCACCTGGCGTAGCGGGGCCGCTTTTCAGCCAGTCGACAAACGCCAGCGCTTCGGTGTCAAAAACTTCCTGCGTGCCCAGGCGCGCCGGGTCAATCAAGATGGTCAACATGCCGTTGATGACGGCGCGCACATTCACGTCAGTGGGTTTATGCCAGGTGCCGCTGCCGGTCAGCGCGCCGCCGAGCAACTCGCTGACCACTGCCATGCCGTAACCCTTGTGTTCACCAAAGGTCATGAGCGCCCCAAACAGGCCATTGCTTTGCGGTACCACCACCACGCCCGGGTCGGTGGTGGGACGGCCATGTTCGTCAATCAAGGTGCCGGGTTCGACCCGCACGCCCTTGTTGTGCGCCACGCGCATCTTGCCCTGCGCGACGCGGCTGGTGGCGAAATCGAGTACGAAGGGTTCCCGCCGCGCCACACCGGAACCCAGCGGAATGCCAATACAGCAGGGGTTGGTGCCAAAACGCCCATCGGCGCCGCCCCAGGGAGCCACCACCGGGCGCGACAACACGTTGACGAAGTGCATCGCCACCAGGCCTTCTGCCACCGCCATTTCGGCAAAATGGCCGATGCGCCCGAGGTGGTGCGCGTGGCTTAGCGTCATGATGCAACTGCCCTGCTGCTTGGCCCGAGCAATGCCCAGCTGCATGGCCTGTTCGCCCACAATCTGGCCGTAGCCGCGTTGCCCGTCGAGTGTGAGCAGGCTGCCGATGTCCAGGGTCACTTTGACGGCGGTATTGGGTTTCAAGCCGCCTTCCAGCACCGCGTCGATGTAACGCGGCAACATGCCCACGCCGTGCGAGTCATGGCCGCTCAAATTGGCCATCACCAGGTTGGCGGCGACCGTTTGAGCCTCTTCGGCGCTGCTGCCAGCCGCCACAAAGATCGATGCCGCCTGGGTTTGCAGAGTTGCTGCCTGAAGTAGTTTTTCCATAAATGCCGATCTAGTCCAGAAGGTCAAATCCCGTCACATCACTGCGCCGAGCTGCCACGGCACGAATTCGTTCTGGCCGTAGCCGTGGTTTTCACTCTTGCTGTGTTGGCCCGACGCCGTGGCCAGGACCAACTCAAAAATCCGCTGCCCCATGGATTGCACGTCCGACGTGCCATCCACAATCTCGCCGCAATTGATGTCCATGTCGTCCTCCTGCTTGCGCCACAGGTTGCTGTTGGTC